>CAMCTH010000015.1 GCA_945877965.1 Planctomicrobium piriforme
CGAAGCCTTGGCGAAAGCCGGTTTCTAACGTTCGCACTCGCCGTTTCACCCCATACTTCCGCTCCTCAAAAATTCCGCTCCGTCGAGTCTGCGTCTCGGCCGAGTTTTTCACCCGGTTAGGATTCACGTCATGAAGCGAACTTTCTCACGGCTCGTCGTCGCCGCGCTGCTTTCCGGCATGGCTTCGTCCGTCGGCGCTCAGGCACCCGCTCCTGCGAAGCAGACCCCGGCCGCCGCCCCCGCGGCCACCCCTGCTCCGTCGGCCAACGAAGAGCAGATCACCAAGCTCGAAGCGGAGTTGTCGAAGCTCCGCGACACGTCGCCCGAAGCGGCCGACGTCATGCTCAAGCTCGTCGATCTCTATGCCGCCGAAGGACGCGTGTTCGGCCTGATCCGCGTCGGGCAAACGTTCTCGACGTCGTTCACCACGCATCCGCAGCATAAGACGGTCATGCTCAAGCTGCTCGATGGCTTGGTCGGCACGTCGCGCAACAAAGAGACCGTCACCCTCGCACGTCAGTTCTTGCAGCGCTATCCCGATGACGCTGCGGCCGTCAAGTTCGAGCAAGTTCTCGGCCAGACGCTGCTGCAACTCGAAGATCGGGCCCGCGCCGCCGAAGTGTACGACTCGCTGTGGCAGCGCCTCGGCAACACGCCCGAAGGGAAGTTCGCCGCCGGTCGCGCTTTCAATTTGTACATCGCTCTGAACACCAAAGACGGCTTCACCAAGGCCGCAACGTTGGCCGATTCGATCGTCGACAAAGTGCCGGCCGGCGAGTTCGCCGCGCGCTACGGCGTCGAAGGGGTTCTCACCTGGCAGCGCATCGGCGATTGGGCCAAGAGCAACGCCGCCGGTCAGAAGCTGTTGAAGAAGAACCTGCCGGCCGATCCGGCCTACCGCTCGTACTTGCACACGCTGCTGGCCGCGAACGACACGAACCTCGGCCAACGAGCCAATGCCGCCGACAATCTTCGCAAAGCCCGCGCCTTGAAAGACTCGCGCGATCTGCTGTCGCGATTGATTATGGAAAGCTCGGCCGCCGGGGCGACTCCGGAACAACTGGAGCCGCTCGTCGCCGAATACTTCACCAAGTATCCATACCATCCCGAACGGTTCGTGCTGAAGTCGCAACTGCCGCCGGCCTACCTGCGGGCCAAGAACAAAGACAAGGCCGTCGCGATTCTGAAAGAGCTGCTGGTCGCAGACACGCCGGCCGCCAATCTCGCCGCCTCGTTCGTCGTCGAGAACGCCGCCGATCCGGCCAAGTATGCCGACACCGAACAAACTTTGTTGCAAGCCATTCAAAAGAATCCGCGCTATGCAGGCGACCTCCGCTACGCGCTGGCTCTGCACTTGTATCGCGATCGCATGAAGGACCCGATCAAGGCCCGGCAAGTCGTGCGCGACCTGCTGACGAAGTCGCCGGTGAACAGCAATCTCACGGCCGACGCGACCTACTGGCTGCTGTTCAATCCGGAAGATGAAAACGCCTTCCAAAACGACGTGAAGAACTATCTGACGGTCCGCGAGAAGAACGCCGAAATGCCGGTCGTGCGCGGCATCCTTACTCAATGGATCTCGCAAGCCCGCAACAACAAGGATTTAAAAGACCGCTCGAAGTGGGCCAAGGAGCAACTCGAAAAGGCGGACCAATCGCCTACGATGCAACTCTGGATCGCCGCCGACAGCACGCAAGGCAGCACCGGCTACGAAGCGCGAGTGAAGCTGCTCGCCCCGGGCAACTACGAAAAACTCTCCGACGTGCAAGCGCGCAGCTTGCTCGTCCGTCAGGCCGAGAGCATCCGCAACTCGAACCGCACCGAAGCCCGCAAGCAATCGTTCGAACTGTACGGCCAAGCGGCCAAGCGGTTCCCGACCGACTATCCGCTGGCCCAAGCGTATCTCGAAACGGCCGGCGACTATGCTCCGCCGGAAGTCGCCAAGGAAGCGGCTCTCGCACTGCTCAAGCTCGACCCGCCGTCGAACAATGCCGACGTCTGGCGTCGCCTAATGACCGCGGCCGACAAAAGCCAAGACGCCGCGCTCGTCAAAGCGGCCTGGGCCTGGATCGGCAAGTCGCAAGCCAAGTACGGCGTCGAAATGGTCAACGCCTCCGGGATCGGCGACGTTCTGGCCAAGCACGGTCTCGAAGCCGACGCCGTCGCGTTGTGGAAGAAATGCATCGAGGTTGCTCCCGACACTTATGAAGCTCGGACGTGCGTCGAGCGTCTGCTCGCCAAACTCACCGGCGATGAGCGAACCAAGTTCCTCCGGGAAATGATCGCTCGTAAGTCCGACTATCATGGTCAATACGCCACCTGGCTCGCCGCCGACTTGCTCAAGGCGGGCGATCTCGCCGGCTTCGAGAAGACGCTCCGCGACAGCCGCGCCGTGCAACTCGAACGTTCGCCGCTCCGCATCTGGGGCATGGACGACTACGTGCTGACGACCTTCGTCGACTCGGCGCGCAACGACAAGGAAGCCGACGCCGCGAAGAAGCAAAAGATCTTCACCGTCGTTCGCGACATGCAACTCGGTCGTTCGCAAGCCGTGGCCGAACTCGCCTTGATGGAACTGACGCCGCCGGAGGCGATGAAGCCGCTGGCCCGCCTGCTCGCTTATCAAAGCGTGACGGCGCTCGTCGGCAACGACTCGTCGGATTGGGACGTGCTGATGCCGTACGCCCAAGCCGCCATGCTCCGCAAAGATTATCCGGCCTCGGCGACTCTGGTCACCGGCATGTTGGCCAACATCGCAGCCGCCGACGCCAAGCGTAAGCAAACGGGCCGCGACATTGTCGGTCAGAGCTACGCCCGCATGGGGGCCGCCGGCCTGTCGATCGACGAATCGAGCCCGATCGCCCCGCTCTTGCAAGCCGCTCTCTACCTGCGGTTGGGTGATGAGCGTCTGGCCTTCGACAGCTACTCGGCCAATCAAAAACTGTTCGACGAACATCGCGAGCAGATGCCGGTCGATCTGATTCTGTTCGTCTGTGAAAACCACATCGCGGCCGGCGGCGACGCCAACCACGATCGGGCCGAAGACATCCTCCGCAACTGGCTCGTCAAGTTCAGCGAAGCCAAGGACGTGGAAGACACGACCAAGGCGAGCGTGCAACTGCTGCTCGCGAAGAACTTCTTCAAGAGCCAACGTTTCGACGTCGCCCGCAGCGAATTCCAAACGGTCGTCAACCGTTGGCCGTCGACGCCGCCGGCGATCGAAGCCGAGTTCGGCATCGGCGAGAGCTACATGGCTCAGAAGGTCTACGACCAAGCCGAGCTCGTGTTTGAGAAGCTGATCAACAGCCGCGATCGCGAAGTCGTCATCCGCGCCGAGTTCCTCAAGGGCGTGCTGGCCAATCGCCGCGGCGACCGTGAAGAAGCCCGCGACATTTTCAAAGCGGTGCTCGAACGCGTGCCGAGCATCGAGTTGGCCAACCAAGCGTTGTTCAACTTGTCGGAAGTTTATGGGGCCGAGCAGCGGTACATGGACCAGCTCGAACTGCTCCGCACGGTCGGTCGCCTCGGTCGGACCAGCGAACGCTGGCACGCGCCGGGAACGGCTCTGGCCATCGTCGTACAAGATAGCGACCTCGGCATCAGCCGCGGCCACGCGCGGATTCCGGTCCGCGTGACGACTGAGCCGGGCGGCGACGAAGAGATCATCTACTTGTACAGCGGCGGCGCCGGCAAAGGCTTGTTCCGCGCCGACCTCGAGACCCGTCTCGGTACGGTGAACAAGGGAGACAAGGTCCTGCAACTCACCGGTCGCGACCTCATCAAGTGCGACTATCCGGAAGAGTTCAAAGCCGAGTTCAAAAACGTGCCGCTGTCGGACGCCGACATCCGCATCGCCGCCGACGCACGCTTCGAAGTCTCCAGCGCCAAAATCATCGACGAGAAGATCGAAACCTTCAGCGAGAAGCTCGAACGCGAAGCTCGCGAAGCGGCCGCCCGTGAAACCACGGCCCGCGCGACGGAACGTCCGAAGGATCAGATCAAGCCGGGCAACATCGTGTATCTCCGCGTGCAAGACGCCGATCGCGACATGGGCGACCAACCCGATGAAGTGACCGTGAAGCTCGTCGCCACGAGCGGCGATCAGGTGCAAGCCAAGCTCGTCGAGACCGGCCCGCACACCGGCATCTTCGAAGGCACGGCGCAATCCGGCGATCTGCCGGCGGGTGCCGTCGCCTCCGACACTTCGATCGACCACAGCCCGCTGATGGCGATCGACCGCGACGCCAAATCGTTCTGGCTTAGCGAACCGGACGGCGCCGCGCCGAAGTCGCTGAGCATCGACATGAAGGACCTCAAGACCTTCGATCATATCGTCATCCAATCGCCCAACGCCGAGCAGCAGATTCCGGTCCGCGGCGATTTGGAAGCGAGCAACGACGGTCGCTTCTGGTTCAAGATCGCTTCGCAACCGCCGCAACCGACGGCCGATAAGGTGACCGACGAGTACGGCAAGATGACCCGCAGCGTCTACGAGGGGAACTACACCCAACTGACCGGCTGGGATCAGATCGTGGCAATGAGCAAGAACCAAAAACCGATTGAACAAACCGTCGTCAGCGACGTTTCGTTCACCTCTCCGACGGAATCTGAAGGAAGCCAAGTTCGCAATCGGGCGCATGCCGCGATCTGGCACGGCAAGCTGGTTCAGGCTCGCGCCGGTGCCGCTCGCATCACGCTGACCGGCAGCCGCACGGCCCTGGCGATCGACGGCCGCTTGGAACTCGCACCGGGCGAAGGCAACCGCTTTGCCGACGTCTGGTTGGAGCAAGGTACGCACGACGTGACGATGTTCATCGCCAACGCCAACAACGTGGCGACGTGCGGTGCAACGATCTCGCGTGAGAACCACGCCTCGACGGTGCTGGAACTCTCGCCGTTCACCGCCGCCGACTTCGACCTGACCCGCGCCGAAGCTCAACCCGCCGTCGTCCGCGCCGTGCCGACGTTGGAAGCCAAGCCGGGCCTGTGGGACGCGAAGTTCGCACCGGTCCAAGCTCGCCATGTTCGCTTCGTGATTCGCGAATTCCTCGGCGAGGCCGTCGCGATTAACCAAGTGGAAGTGCACGACTCGAAGACCGACGCCAAGCACATTCCGACCGCGGCCGACGTCCTGTCGCTGGCCACGAACGACGTGCTCGAAATCGCCGCCGGCGACAAGGTCACCGCGACCTATGCCGACGAACTGACGCAAGCCGGCGCGGGCCGCAGCCAACTCCTCTCGGCCGCTTTGCAAGCCACGTACTACAACGGGGCCACGACCTCGATCGCGTACGACTTCCGACGCAGCCCGAGCGGAGCCGTGCAAGAAATTCGCAAAGAACTCGTCCGCGTCGACCCGGGCCAACGCCTGATCATCGAAGTCACCGACTTCGACATGGACGCAACGGCCGGTCTCGACAAGATCAAGCTCCAAGTGTCGGTCAACAACGGACCGGTCATGGAACTCGAAGCGCACGAAGTCGAAGAACGACCGGGCATCTTCACCAAGGAGGTCGACACGTCGGCCGAGAAGGAAGAAGGCAAGCTGCAAGTGAAGCCGGGCGATCAGGTCGTCTGCAAGTACCTCGACGAACAGAACACGTTCCCGGGCCACTCGGTGCCGCGGGAGTCGATCGTGTACGTCGCCGAACCGACGGCGGCCCAGATTCGCGTCGTGGAAACCCGTTACATCTATCCGCCGGCCAATACGAATCAGCAGCCGCGGGTCGTCTATCTGCCGGCGACCGACAAGCCGGTGTCGAACGTCGCGTTCGAAGCTCCGCTGACGATCGAAGTGATCGATCCCGATGCGGCTCGCGATAACTTAAGCAAGACGACGGTCCAACTGCTGACGACGGCCGGAGCCACGATCGACGTCGAGTGCGTCGTTGCCGCCGATCCGTCGCTCACGGTCGGCCCGGGGAACAACCGCCAACGGAAGACGATCGAACAAGGTCGCTTCATCGGCCAAGTCATCCTGCAACTCGGCGGCAAAGACAGCCCGGACATCGTGCCGCTCGTCGCCGGGATGCCGCGCAATCTGCTCGGCGGCGGTAAGTTGCCGGAGCAAGAAGAAGGGGCCGCCGCTGAAGAAGAAATCGTCGTGACCCGCGTCCTCAACGTCTCGGGCAAGGACGTGATCACGGCTAAGTACAAGGACGCCAAACGTCCGACCGACGCGCCGGCGGAACTGTCGTCCGAAGGTCGTCTGATCGCCAACGCGACGTTGGCCAGCTTGGATCGCGACTACGAACACGACGTCGTGCAACTGCACGTCGGCGAAAAGATGTTCTTCCGCATCGTCGACGCCGATCTCGACGGCAGCGACGAACGCGATCGCGCGAAGATCGAACTGACGACCGAGCGCGGCGACAAGGAAGAGATCGAACTCGAAGAGACGCTGGCCCACAGCGGCATCTTCACCGGCAGCGTGTTGCTCAAGCCGAGCGACAAGCCGACGCCGGGCAACTCGTCGCCCGTCGATCCGCAGATCGAAGCCTACTTCGGCGATAAGGTGATCGTGTCGTACGTCGACAAAGCAGCCAGCACCGAAAGCGGCGAGCTCGCGCTCACGCTCGAACTGCCGGTTGTTATCGGCACCGACGGTTTGGTCGCCGCGTTCAGCAAGACCTTTGGCGACGAAACGCTCGCCGTGGAAACGCAGTTCCACATTGCCGAAAGCTACTTCGAACTGTTCAAGAGCCATCAAAAGCTCGAACGGGCCGGCGAACAAGAAACCGACCTCGAGTCGGGTCGTCGCGTGCTCCGCGAGGTGATGGAAGATTATCCGAACCCGAAGTACATCGCTCGGATCGCTTACTTGCTCGGTCAATTCGCGCAAGAGCTGAAGGACTACGACGAAGCGATCGACAACTACCAGTTGATCGTGAAGCAGTACCCGGACAGCAGCCTAGCGGCCGACGCGCAGTACAAGCTCGCCCAATGCTACGAAGAACGGGGCGACTTCGAGCAAGCTCTCGAGGCGTACGTCACGCTCGCCGCGACGTACCCGAAGAGCGGCCTGATCGCCAACGTGATGATCCGCATCAGCGAGTACTTCTACAAAGCCGAAAACTTCGTCGTCGCCGCACAAGTGGGCGAGAAGTTCCTGGAGCGATTCGAAGGACACGAATGGGGTCCGAGAATGGCGTTCCGCATCGGCCAGTGCTACTACAAGGGCAAGGAGTACGAACGTGCCGGCAAGGCGTTCGACAACTTCACCAAGGTCTTCCCCGACGACGCGCTGTGCGCCGACGCCTGGTTCTGGTCGGGCGAAAGCTGGCGGATGGGGAACGACGTCAAGGAAGCTTTCCGCCGCTACAACTGGTGCCGCTGGAAGTTTGCCGAAAGCGAAGCGGCCAAGTATGCTCGCGGTCGCTTGGCCCTGCCCGAAATGTTGAATCAATTCGAAGCCGAGGCGAACAGCATCGACAATCAGAATTGATCTCCGAGTTCATTCCGAGAGGCTTCATCGCGGAGCGAGCGTCCTGCAGGCCGTTCGCTCCGCTTCCCCTCGTGGTCGGTGCGTCATCGTCGACGTCGCCGGTCGCGCTCCTAAGAGGATAGGTTTCGCACATGTTCCATTTGTTCGCACAACTCGCGCCGACGGCATCGGGCACGGCCCCTGCCGCCGCAGCTTCGGCCACGGCCGCCGCTCCTTCCGCCACGGCCGATGCTGCGCAAGCCGTAGCCGGTGCCGCCTCCGCCGGAACTCCTTGGCTCGAAGAGCTCTTCAAGAGCGGAGCCATGGGGTACATGATCGACGGCGGCATTTTCATGTGGCCGATTTTCTTCCTCGGCATCCTCGCCTTCGGCGTCATCATCGAGCGCTATCGCAGCCTCAAGATGCTGTCGACCGACAACGAGAAGCTGCGGGCTCAGGTACTCGAACTCTTGCAGAACGATCGGGCCGAAGAGGCCCTCAAGCTGTGCGATAACTCGCAAGGCCCGGTCCCGGCGATCTTGGCGGCCGGTCTCCGCAAGCTGATCGTGCTCCGTCGCTTGAACTACGATCCGGCGAAGATCGAAGAGCAGGTCGTGAAGGCGATGGACGACTACGGCGTCCACGTCTCGGCCGCGCTCGAACGACACTTGCCGATCCTGGCGACGGTCTCCAGCGTCGCGCCGATGATCGGGTTCCTCGGCACGGTGCAAGGTATGGTTATCTCCTTCCAAGACATCGTCGATCAGATGGGCGAAACGAACATCGTCGAAGCGGCGGCCGGCGGCATCATGACGGCGTTGCTCACGACGGTGCTCGGGCTCGTCGTCGGCATCCCGGCCTTCACGGCGTTTAACTACTACACAAGCCTCATCAACAGCTTCGTGCTCGACGTCGAAGAGTCGGCCACGGAACTGATCGAGGCAGTGACGTTGCAAGCGGTGATCGATCGCCAAACCGGCGACGTCCCCGAAACGGCCCAAGCCTAAGCCCCTTCACGCCCGATCGAGTCTGCGATGAAACTGCGTCGTTCCGCCAACAAAATGCTGATCGAGCCGCCGAGCGTGGCCACGGGCGATATCGCCTTCAACCTGCTCGTCTTCTTCTTGGTCTGCGCTTCGACTCAACCCGACGCCGGTCGCAAGCAAGAGATTCCGCGCAGCGATCCGCAGCAACAGCAGACCGAGCAGAGCCAGAACATCGAAGTGTCAATCACGCGCACGACCGCGGCGATCAACGGACAAGTCAAACCGGCCGGCGACTTTCTCCGTGATCTCCGCCTGCTGCTGGCCGCCAAGACCAAGCCCGAGGATAAGGTCGTCGTCGTGAAGAGCACGAAGGACGTGCCTTACACCCAGTGGATCCTGTACACCGGGTGGATCGGAGAGGCCGGCGGGATCGTGACGTTACAGATGGAAGAAGAACAAACCACGCTCGTGAACTGACGTATATCGATGAAAGTTGCTCGCCGACAATTCAAAGTGGAAGTGCCCAGCGTCGCGATGGGAGACATCGCGTTTAACCTGCTGGTGTTCTTCGTCATTTTGGCCCGCGCGCAAGACGACAGCCATCTCCAGTGGGAGCCGGCCGTCGCCGCCGACGTCGAAGCGGTGAAGAACACGAAGGTGAGCATCGTCGTCGACAACAATAACAAGCTCTATCTGAACGGCCGCGAGTTGGACCAAGCCCGACTCGCCGGCGCCGTCGAGAAAGAACTCGGCGACGCTCCGGCCGGTCAACGAACCGTGATTCTCAAAATTCACAACGATTCGCAAGCCCTGCGCTTCGAGCCCATTCTCGAAGCGGTCAGCGAAGCGGGCGGCGAAATCGTGCATATCCTCGAAGAGAATAAGGACTCCTAGTCATGAGTGAATCGGTCAGCAACTCCGGGCGCCCGCCGCGCGGATTGGTCGGCGACATCCATCGGGCTCGCACCGGCGCGAAAGCCTCGGCCGAAGAGCTGCGCGCCTTCGTCCGCGACTTCCGCGGCCGCAGCCCGCAAGAAATGCTCGGCCTCGTCGCCGCCAGCAACCTGATTCAAGCGACGTTGCTCGCCACGGTGATCACGTTCATCTTCATGGCCGGCTTCACCGTCGGTCCTTACATGATGAAGAAGGCTTATCCCGTCGCCGCGAAGACTTCGAAGAAGCCCGCCGCCCCTGCTCCGGCGCCGTCGGCCTCGGCCGCACCGGCCCCCGTCGCTGCCACCGCAACCGCAGCTCCCCTCGCCGTCGCTACCGGCACCGGTCCGGCGACGCCCGACGTGTTGAACACGCTCGGCATCGGCGAGACGAAGGCGTCGGACCCGAAGAAGAACCCGCTCGAAGCCGGCGGCGACGATCTGTTGAAGGACCTGAAGTAGTGACGCATAAGGCGAGCAGATCGACCCGAGGGGGAGCCGCATGAGCGCGTCACGCGGATCAGGCGCGCGCTGGGTGCTCGGCATCGCGGCGGCCGCCGTTTGGACGGCGACCGTCGGTGCGTGGCTGAGCCATGCGCTGCCGCCGACCTACCACCTCGCCGCGCTCGGCATGCCCGACCGCTTCGTTACGAACCAAGGCGTGTACGCCGCGGTGTTCCTGCTTGCTGCGCTCTGGGGCGCGTGGGTCTGGCGTGCGTCGCGGGCCTACGAACCGGTCCGTCGCTACTGGCTCCGCTCGGTCGCGTTCTTCCCTTTGTGGCAAGCCGCGGTCTTCATCGCCGACGAGCTCGATTTCGCCTCGGTCCGCGCGACGCTGGCCGATCTCGGCCTCGGCGGCGCGTTTCTCATCGGCCTCGGTTGGCTGGTGTGGTACGTCGAAAAGCGGTGGAGCGAATTCGTTCGCGAATCGAAGCAACTCGGCTACGTCGCACCGACGACGCGGATCTGGAATCCGTTTCATCCGCACGCTTGGTACTACGGCCGATCAGGAGCGAAGCTCAATCAATCGCTCACCGTCTTGGCGACGTATTCGATCCTGTTCTTCGCGATCTTCATGCTCTCGGGCCAACTGAGCGGTTGCAGCGAGTTGTACGAACTGCCGGCCGGCGGCGGCAAGCAGCAGACGATCGCGCAGACGGTAAAGATCCAAAAGGTCATCAAGAAGAAGTTCGTCATCAATCCGTTCAGCTCGATCATCTTCAAGCCGCCCCCGATCGACGATGTGAAGCTGCAACTGATGGAGATCACAGCGCACAAGTACGCCATCGGCCAGGGCGACGGCGAAGGGGCGGGCTACGCCGGCGGGACGGGCCGCGGCAAGGTTCGCTTCATCCGTCTGCAATACACCGGCGGCGACTGGGATCAAGACTTCGGCATCGGCGCCGACCTGAACATGCTGATTCAGTACGGCGTTCGAACCGGTCAGCAAGTGGCCGACGAAACCGAGTCGCGCACGATTGCGCAGTTGGAAAACTTTCCGGCTGGCAAGAGTCCGCCGCTGCTCTACATGACCGGTCAGAAGCAAATCGATCTCTCGAAGAGCGAAGTCCGCACGCTCCGCGACTACCTGCTCGAAAAGCAAGGCATGTTGTTTATCGACAACGGCGGAAGCTCGAACTTCCACAGCCAGGTTTTCCAGGCAATGCGGCAGATCGTGCCCGAGATTGAAGCGGTCAAAATCCCGCTCGACGACGTGATCCACCGCATTCCGTACCAGATTCCGTTCCTGCCGTTCGTCGCTCCGCACGGCGGTCGCGACTCCTACGGTTGGAAGCTCAACGGACGCTGGATCGCTTATTATCATCCGGGCGATATCGGCGACGCCTGGAGCGACGGCCACTCAGGCGTTAGAACAGAGGTCTGGGAAGCTTGCTACCAACTCGGCGTTAACGTCATCAACTACTCGCATTCCGAGTACAGTAAGTGGCTGTCGGCCCGAGCCGCCGGTAAGAAGTAAGCCGATAAGCAGTAAACTGCCGCTCGTTTCGTTCCTCTTTTTTGCGAACGGTGTTGCGATGAAGCGTTACGTCTCGAACTTGTGCTTGCTGGGTTTCGCTCTGCTCACGCTGCCGGCCGCGTCGCACGCCGCCCAAGGCTATTCGCGGCTCGACGAAATGTCGCTCGAACGCTGGGCCAAGCTCCGTGAGACCGAGCGGTATCAGATGAAGATCGCCGAAGAACTCTTCACCAAGCAGAACTATCAGGCCGCCGCCGACGAATACGAAAAGTTCGTCACACTGTACGAAGCCAGCGAAGGGGCCCCGTTTGCGCAGCACAAATGGGCCATGTGCCAAGTGAAGCTGAAAAAGCTGAACACCGCCGTGAAAGACGGCTACCAAACCGTCATCGACTACTGGCCCGATTCGCCCGAGGCGGTCGCCGCCGCATATCTGATCGGCCAAACCTATAAGGCGATGGGCGATCTGCCGCAAGCGAAACAGGCTTACTCGAACGTCACGACGAAGCACGGCGACGAGATGGTCTCCGTCCTCGCGCGGCTCGACTTGGCCGACATCGCCCGGATCGAACAGGACCGCGATCGCCGGGTGTCGGTGCTCAAGGAGTTGGTCTTCAACGCGCCGCGCGTCGGCGACGCCGGCCGCCAAGTGGCCGAAGCATCGGGGACGTTGGCGCAGTTGATGTTCGAGGATGGCTCGTTCATCGACGGCAAGAACGCCTTAGCCACGACCTACAAAGAGCCGAACCTTTCTCGCGAAGTGGTGCACGGTTCGCAGAACCGCTATCTCGGCGTCGCCTCCGTCACCGGCCGTCTCGTCGCAGCGTCGGAAACCAAAGACAAAGGGATCAAGCTGGCCGATGCCGCGATCTCTTATTTGCGCGAGCAAATGCCCGCCGCGCCGAAAGACGATGCCGAGAAGAGCTTCGTCAAAAGCCTGACGTACAACATGGCCGACCTGCATAGCGCTGCGGGCCGACCCGAAGAAACGTCGAAGATCTATGAAAAGATGCTCGTCGATTACCAAGGCGAGGACGACGTCTTCGATCGCTACGCCGGCTGGCTCAAGGGTCGTAGCAAGCGCGACGAAGCCCGCATCCTGTACGGTCGCATGAAGAATCTGAATCGGGCCCAGGGGCGGATTGCTTACTCCTACGTCGAAGAGCAGAAGTACGACCTAGCGATTGCGATCTATCAAGGTCTGCTGAGCACCGACGCGAAGTTTACGGAAGGTCGCTGGGATTGGACGTTGGCGGAAACGTATCAACGGGCGGGCAAGTACAAGGAAGCGATCGCCGCCTTCCAACAGTGCGACAACTTCCCCGAGAATCTCTTTTCGATTGCTTCCTGCTATCGGGCGATGAAGCAGCACAAAGAAGCGATCGGCACCTACACGCAGATCATCGGCGCTTACGAGACCCGAGCACCGCAGGCCCTGCTGCAGTTGGCCTACACGCACGAAGCGGCGGGCGCCGACGAGACGGCGATCGCGACCCTGCAACAAGTTTGCAAGCGCTACCCTGGCACCGGCGAATCCGCCCAGGCCCACCAACACCTGAACAATCGCTACAAGATCACAATCACCTTCGGCGGTGAAGCCAAGCCGAAGTGATCTAAGCGTTGAAGCCGTCGACTCGTCGACGGAAGTTTTAGTGTCGCAGCAAGAACTCGTTCGAGTTCACCAGCGCGTGTTGCAAGTCCTGCAACGCCGCCGAGGAATCGCCGAGTGCGGCCGCATGATCGGCGACGAGCTTCAACTCGTTTGCCGTCGGGCGGCGGCTTAACGTCGCCAAGTACACGCGCTCGACGATCTCGGGTAACGCCAGCTTCTCGGCCTGCCAGCGACCGAGCCGACTATCGGCGGCGCCGACCTTGGCAACGATCCCGGCATTGTTCAGCAGGTGAATCACCTGATTGAGCGACGGTTCTTCTTCACGAGCACAGTCGCATTGCACGTCGCGAATCGGCTTCGAGAACGCCGTGAGAAAGTGATTCTCGACGGCCCCCTCGGCGAGTTCGACGGCCCGCGTCCCGACCGGGTATCCGGCGAACTTCTCCGCCAATCCCGTCGCCGAGCTCACGCCGTCCAAGATCTGCTCCGCCGTCAGCATCCGAATCTTCGCCTTCACAAAGTACCGCTCGGCCCGAGCCGCGTACGGCGACGACTTGCCGTCTTGCTGGGCCGCCAACTGATAGGTCCGCGAATTCAAGATCGCCCGCATGACGGGCCGGAAGCGATATCCGCTTTGCACGAACTCGTCGGCCAGCGCTTGCAGCAATTCCGGATGCGACGCCGGATTCGAATCGCGGAAATCATCGACCGGCTCGACGAGTCCCGTCCCCAGCAGGTGATACCACACGCGGTTCACCGTCGACGCGGCGAAGAATCGGTTGTTCTTGTCAGTCAACCACTCGGCCAACTTCACGCGCCGGTCGTCGTCGGGCCCCAACGGACCCGCGGCGACGCCGAACGCCGTCGGTTCGGCCGGCTTCTTCGTCTGCGGGTTGTTGATCTCGCCGCTCCGCGCAAGATAGATCACCGCATCGTCCAGCATGAACTGCTTCCCCTTGTTCTTCACGCGGGGAAAGTACGCTGCCAAGCCGTAGTAGTCGTGCTGCGTGATCGCTTCGAACGGATGATTGTGGCAGCGGGCGCATTGCATTCGCACGCCCAAGAACAGCTGCGCCATGCTCTCGGCTGCGTCCTCCGGCGTTTCGGCGATGCGATAGAAATTCGCCTCCGGCCGATGCAGCGTGTTTCCCGCACCGGTTACGATTTCCCGCGCGACTTCGGCCCACGAACGATCGGCCGCCAGGTTCCGCACCAAGTAGCGATGGAAGCTATGCACGCCGCGCTCGCTGATCGTCTCGCGACTGCCGCGCATGACGTCGGCCCATTTCATCGCCCAAAACTGAGCATACTCATCGCGGTCCAACAGCGCGTTGATCAGTCGGGCTCGCTTGTCCGCCGCTTTCGAATCCAAAAAAGCCCGGGCTTCGTCGACGGTCGGCAGCGCACCGATGACGTCGAGATAAACGCGCCGCATGAAGGCCGCGTCGCCGGCGTCGTCGGCCGGTTGCAACTGCAATAATTTTTGCTTCGCCAGGATCTGCTCATCTACGAAGTTCGTCGGCGTCGGGCCGTGATAAACATACGCCGGGTCGTGCTTTACATAGGTCAGGCGAACGCTGCTGATCTTCTCCAGATATCGCACCAGCACGACCGCCTCGCCCGTGCCGTGGAACCGGACGACGCCGTCGCGCTCGACGTCGAAAGCCTCGTCGGGATTCGACGAAAAATCAGACAGCGGCGTCACGTCACGCACCGTGCCGTCGTCGAAGTGAGCCAGTGCGACGAGACGTTGCGCGGGATGATTCGAATGCAACCGACGCGAACCGGGCAACACTTCGAGTTTCACTAGCTTCTTCTCGACCGGCGAGTCGCTGCCACCTTCGGCGATCCATTGCAACAATGTTTGATACGACGCTTCGTCGGTCGCGAACCGTTTGCCCCCTTGATGCGGCGTGCGGTTCGCACCTTTGCGGAGCAGCAGACTCTCGTTCGGCGAAATCAGGTCGACGCGGCGCGTGCCAGCCTCGCGCGTGAGCGTGACGATATCGAGGGACGGATCGAAGCCGCGCAAGCTGAGGCGGAAACCGTTCTTCCCTTGCGGCGACCCGTGGCACGCCCCTTGGCTGCAGCCCGAACGACTGAGAGCCGCGATCGATTCAGTCCGAAAATCAATCGGGTCGGCCGCGGTCACATCGCCTACGGTGACGCTCATGCGACCCTCCAGCGTGCCGTGGCGGACGACGATTTCCGTCGCCCCCGCAGCCTTCGGCGTGACGACGCCCTGCAAATCGACGGCGGCGACTTTCGCATCGACTACGCGGAACTCCACGGCGTCGGTCAGGTCGGCGACTTGCCCGTCGCCGAGATCGCCGGTCACCAGCAACTGCTGCCGACTCCGGGCCGTCGCCAACGTCACGTCGCCCGGCATGACGGCGATCGATTTTGTGACGGCCGCCGGCAACACCGACTCGGCCGCCGGCGCGATCGGGCCGACGGCGAGCAACAGACCGACGAAAACAAGCGTCATCAAGCGCATCATCAGAGCATCCTTCTTATTTCTTCACCGGCGGTTGGGCCGGAGCAGGTTTCGCGACAGGCTTGGGCGGTACCGCCTTCGGCTGCTGGGTCTTCGGCTTCTCCGGCTGCGGAATCTTAACCTCGAAGTCGATCGTCTTGGGCCGCGCCTCTTCTTGGAACTCGCCCACTTGGGCCTTCGTCATATACCGAATTTTCAGCTTGGCTGGAGTGATGTCGGCGGCCGTTTTCGCTTCGAACTCAACGCTCGGACTCCCCGCGGGAATCACGATCGTCTCGGGCAAGGTCACGCCGGGGGTCGGCGTCGTTTCGATCGTGATCTCGCCGGTGAACGGCGGCAGTCGCTTCGCCGTGAATTGAAACTTCACGGACTCGCCGGGCGGAATCACGGTCCCCTTCGGCTCGCAGTCGATTTCGTAGCCCGCCTTAAGTTCCATTTCGAACGAACGGATGAACTGCAGGCGTCGTCCCTGGTGCTCGCCGTCGGCCGACAGATCGACCCGTTGCTTCTGTTCCTGCGGCAAGTTGCGCGAATAGAACGTGCCTACGACGGTCTTCTGTGCCGGTCCGGCGGCGGTAAAGCGCGTGAAGATCTGCCGGCGAATCTCCGACTCCTCGCCGAGTTGCCCGCCGACCGCCTTGAACTGCAACGGCTCTGCGAAGCCGCCGCGTCGCGACACCTGGATCGGAAACTCGGCCGTGAGATAGCGCACCAGCGTGATCAGCGGCTCCGGCGTCTCAACGGTGAACGGCGCGGGGGGCGTGATTTGCAAGGCGATCCGATTCGCCACCGACGGCGGCAGGCGACGTTGGTTATCGCGCAAGGCGTACTTGATCAGGTCGACGTTGTGCCGCTGACGATCGATCAGCGGTTTGACTTCGGCGATCGTCGAAAGCTTCACCGCCTCGGCCCCCGGCGTTTCGACGTCGGCTGTGCCGACGACCTGCAACGTCGCGGTCCCGAGCGCGGCCGCGGCGTCGGCGCGAACGTGCGCCAGCAGCGTCGTCGCCCCTTCGGGAATCACGTCGGGCTCCAAGACCACGCCCGACGGCGCGCCGAGCAGTTGCAACTTCACCGGGCCGGCGTAGTCGGTCCGCGTCAGCACCAGCGGCAGCGATTGATATTCCCCCTGCGGGATCGTGAGTTCGGCAAAGTCGGCAACGAGTCCGAGGTGCGGTCCCGCTTTCTTCACTTCGATACGATACGCGTAGGCCGATCCGCCGCCGCGCGTGACGTCGTGCACGAGCAGCCGATACGGACCGTCGCGATTCGCCGCGACGGTGAGCGAGGCCTCTTCGCCGAGGACGTCGTCGACGCGCATCATCTCACGATCGTCGGGAGCGATGACCGCCAACTCGACGTCGGCCGGCGAATCGAGCGCCGCCGTCTCCGCACGGACGAAGAGCTTGTCTCCCTTTTTCAATTCGAACTCGTAGAAATCGCGATCGCCGGGGGTTGCCAACACGCCGCAAAGAACGCTCCCCACCGTCGCCTTCGTCGCTTCTGTGGCAACGTTGTTCGGCTCGATTTCGGCCAGCGGACTCAGTTTGCCGACCGACGCCGAGAGCCATGTGGCTGCGTCGTCGCCTGGTCGGCGATGCTCGAGATAGATGCGTCCCAGCGGAGCGTCGTTCGATGCGGCGAACGTGGCCGCGGCATCCGCTAACTCCGGTAACTTCGCCGACGTTTTCGTTCCCGGCAGGACGACCGACGGCACGACGACGCGCGCGGCAGGGAACTTGCCGATCCGCAGGACGTAGCTCCACTCCGGATCGCCGTGATAGCGAGCGTCGCACAACTCGACGGTGTAACGCCCGGCGGCCGCGAACTTCTGCGCGAAGCGGAAGTCGAAGAAGAGCCCGGGATCGTTGTCGTGTTCAGCGACGACTTTGCCGCGCGCATCGAGGATCCGAATCAACGGATCGGCATCTTTACCGAACCGCGAACTGACGCACTCAAAGCTGATCTCCTCGCCGGCCGCCACATCGATCGCAAAACGATCGACCTCCGAAGGCCGAAACGTCCCGGCGACTGCCACGGGTGTTTGGATCACGCGGGTTTGGCTCCCCTCTCCCGCCGTCTTCAACAATCCTGAAGGAGAGGGGCCGGGGGTGAGGGGTTGCGGCGACAAATCGTCGACCAAGAAAAGCACGACGTTAGAAAGTCCATCATCCGTCGCCAATCGCAAGCCATGCAAACCCAGCGGACAATCAACCGCCGCCGTCACATCGAGCACGACGCGCTCAGCCGTCGCTTCGCCGGCGACGACGCGGGCTCGAATCTTGCCGCCGGCGACCGATGTCCAAAGGTCGAGCGGGTCGCCGAGCTCGGTCCCCTGCAATACGACGCGGGTCGTGCCGCCGCGAGCCACTGAGGCCGGGCTCATCGAGCCTAAAAACATTTCGGCCCGAGCGACGGTCGCTTGCGCAGCAACGACGACGAACATCGGCCCGAGAAGCCGGTAAACGTTGCGGATCATAGGGTTCGGCGGGGAGGAAGGCGGGCGGAACGAACGGGGGGTGCAAACCGGGGAGAGCTTGCTCATTAGTATAGTCAAAACGGGCCGATGAATCAGTAGCTTCACCATTGGCACCGCCCGCGGGATGGATTACCTTCAAGCTAGGTTTCCGGCCCTCCGGACGACCCCGCCCCCC
>CAMCTH010000016.1 GCA_945877965.1 Planctomicrobium piriforme
GCAGCCGGTTCGTCGAACGACTGTTAACGGTGATCGAGACCTGTCGCCGACAGGACCGCAACGTATTCGACTGGCTGACCCAAGCCGTGCAAGCCAAGCTCCGCAAGGATACTGCTCCGTCCCTGCTCGCCACAGTGTGAACGGTTACGCGCCGACCTTATCGCGGCAGAATCTGTGACGGCTGTTTAAGTCGCGCCGACTCGCCGATCGGGCGGACGCCGCGAATCCGTCCTTGCGGCTTCACGCGCTCGATGATCGTCGGCTCGGGCGTGACGTAGCTCGTGGAGTTGCCCGCCGTGTCGCGGACTTCGAGCTTGATAAACAACCGCTCCGGCGTCCGCGAGTCGAAGTGCCACTCGTAGGACCCGTTGTTCGGCACGCCCGACGCGATCGTCGTCCAGGGGCCGTCGGCTTTTTCACTGAACGAGAGCGTGATCGGTCGGTCGGTGAGCAGACGGTCGGCCGCTTCCCAACGCAACGTCAGCGTGCCCCCTTCTTCGAGACCCCGCTGTTGAATCGAAACCAACTTGGCGGTCGGCTTCGTGACGTCGACACCGACCCAGACCTCGGGCAAGTCGCCCGGTTGCGGGTTCTCGCTTCGCAAGCCCGACGCCGTTTCGATGACCATGCGGAAGCCGTAGATGCCTTCTTCATCGACGTTTACCAAGTGCGGACTCGCGGCGTCGACGTCGGTGCTGAGCAGGGCCCAAGTGCGACCGGCGTCGCGCGTCGACCAGAGTTCGACCTTCGCCACGCCCGACGAACCGACCGACTCGATATCGTATTCCAATTCGAAGCGACGCGAGTTCACCATTCGCGGCGTGATGCCGGGAGGCGTCGCGGCGAGTACCGTCGAACTGGGATACGACGGCGCGTTGATCGAGGGCGCATTGGACTTCGGCGGCAAGCTCGGTTCGACCGGCGTCGACGACGCCTCGGGTAAACGGTTGCCGCCGGGGGGCGTGAAGCTCGGGCCGACGTCGGTCGAATTCTCGCCGCTCGGTAAGTTTAAGCTCGGCTTGTTGAGATTCGGCGTATTGAGGCCCGATCCTGCGATTGCCGGTCCGTCGCCGATGGCAGGCCCCGTTGCGGATTCGCGGATCGGGCTGCGGCTGTTGTTCGGTTGAAGGGTCCGGCGTAACGGCTCGTCGGCCGGCGGCGGCGGTAGCGATTCGGCTTGGCCGGGACCGATCGATTCGTCGGCGCTCGGGCCGTTGCCGTTAAGCGGTCGCGGTTCGCTGGTCGGTCGATACGGCGACGTCGCCGCGTTGGGCGTCGGAATCGCTTCGCGCGAGACGGAAGGCACCGACTCGCGGCCCGGGAAATGCGACGCCAGCGGCGGCGGATTCAGGCCCGCATCACCCGTCGAGGCGGGACGCATCGCGGTCGAGTGCGTTCCGGAGTGGTTGTTGTAGTCTCTCGGCGACGGCACGACGGGCGTCGGCGTCGAGGCGGTCCACGGCGTGTCGCTCGGTTTCGGCAGTGCGGTGAGCGCCGAGCCGCTGGGGTTCATGTTGTTGGGAGTCGTCGCGATCGGTAACGACGTCGGGCCTGCGCCCGCCGGTGTTTCAACTTGCGCTTGGGCCGCGGCTCGATTACCGGCCGAGTCGCTCACTTCGACGCGCACGAAGATCGGCCACTTCACGCCGTTGGGGACGAACGTCGTCCGTCCGCCCCACGCTCCGTCGGCGGTCGGCGTCGACGGCGGCGCGGCGACTGATTGCCAATTCGGGCCCGAGTCGATCCCTTGATACGAGAGCTGCAAGGTTTCGAGTTTGAGATACGGATCGTTCGTCTTCCACGTGCAGTTGATTTCGGCGGCGCCGCCGCGCGTGCAGTTGAGTTCTAGCACCGGCGGATCGGTGTCGACGAGAACCCGCATCTCCGGCTCGAACGCTTTCTCGGGGAGCAGTCGGCCTTGGCGATTCAACGTGCGGACTAAGTACCAGTACTCGCCGTCGTGCGCGGCTTTGTACGAGAAGCGTCCTTCCTCGGGCTTGACCTTCGCGGTCAGGTGCCAGGTCGCGCCGCGATTCTCGCTGACGTGCAATTGGACTTCGACCGGCTCCGCGCCGGGGATCGGCTCTTCGATTTGGAACGGAATGTCGAAGGCGTTCTGCCGCGTCGGGAAGAGGGGGACGTCGTCGTACTGCGCTGGCGAAGGCGGGGACGTCGGCGGCGCGACGGGCGTTTGCGCCGCGCCGTGCGCAACGAGAGCGAGGACCGCCGTCAGCGCGTAGAGTGTCGTCCAAGAGTTCCGCATACCAACGGTATCGGACCTCGGGACGTGCGGCTTGAGCCGTGCGTGCGCATCAGCTGGCATGCATAAACAGGGCAAACTTTGCGGCCGCCGGCAGTGACGCTAACCGCTACTTTTTCATCGCTTCTCGCGTTTTCCGCACGATCTCGACGTACTGCTTGGCGAGCGATTCGATGCGGGCGAAGTCTCCTTTGGCGATCGCTTGCGGCTCTACGAGCGACGAGCCGATGCCGAGCGCGACGGCTCCGGCTTTCAAAAAATCGGCGGCCGTTTCCAACGTCACGCCGCCGGTGGGGATCAGCTTCACCTGCGGCAACGGTCCGCGGAGGGCCTTGATGTGCGCAGGCCCCAGGACGTCGCAGGGGAAGACTTTGACGAAGTCGGCCCCGGCTTGCCACGCGGCGATCACTTCCGTCGGCGTCATCGCACCGGGCAGCGCCGGCTTCGAGTACCGGCGGCACATCTGAATCACATCGACGTTCGTTCCGGGCGAGACGATGAACTCAGCGCCTGCCAGGATCGCCGCGCGACACGTTTCGGTATCGAGTACCGTCCCCGCACCGAGCAGCACCTTATCGCCGAGCGCATCGGCGACCTTCTCCAGCACGCGATGTGCGTTCGGCACGGTGAACGTCACTTCCAAACACTCGACCCCGCCGGCGAGCAACGCCTGCGCCACATCGACGAGTTGCTCGCCGCTCGGCGCACGAATGATGCCGACGATTCCGGAATTCAATAAACGCTGGGCAGAGTCGATAGCAGGCCTGGCGGGGGGTTGGGTTCGAGAACGAAGTTGGTGGTTCAAAGTTCGAAGAACAGGTTACTTGGAATTCGTCTTCGCGACGAGCTTCGCCAGCAATTCACGGGCGGCGCCGCTGTCGATTGCTTCGCGGACGAGAGTGGCGGCGGCGAGCGGCGTTTCGGCGCGGCCGGCGGTCCAGACGGCTGCGGCGGCGTTGGCGATGACGATGTCGCGAGCCGGGCCGGTTTTGCCGGCGAGCACGTCGCGTATGATCGCGGCGCTGGCGTTTGGGGAATCGACGCCGATGGTTTCCAGCGACGACGTCGGTAGGCCGAAATCGGCCGGGGTCCAGGTCGTCACCGTGATCGTATGTTCGCCCAACGGCGTGCGGCGAACTTCGGTAATCGAGCTCGTCCCAGCGATGGTTACTTCGCCGAGGCCGTCGTCGCCGCTGACGATCACGGCCCTTTCGACGTCGAGCAACTGCAACGCCTCGGCCAGCAATGGTCGCAACTCGGCCCGACCGACGCCGAGCAATTGCAACTTCGCGCCGGCGGGATTCGTGAGCGGTCCTAAGAGATTAAAAATGGTACGGCCGCCGAGTTTCTGGCGAACCGGCCCAACGTGCTTCATCGCCTGATGCAGCAGCGGGGCAAAGCAAAAGCAAAGGCCCAGCTCTTCCAAGCACGCTTCGACGACCGGCACGTCGGCCTCGACGTTGACGCCGAGTTCGCGAAGCACGTCGGCCGAGCCGCTCTGGCTCGTCACGCGGCGATTGCCATGCTTGGCGACCGGCACGCCGACCGCGGCCGTGACGATCGCCGCCGTCGTGCTGACGTTGAATAAGTGAGAGCCGATGCCGCCCGTGCCACAGGTGTCGATCACGCCGGTCCGCGTCGTCCGAATGGGGCGCATGTGGCGACGCATCGCCGCGGCGGCGCCTGCCACTTCTTGCGGGGTTTCGCCTTTGTCGCGCAGCCCGGTCAGGAACAGCGCGATCTCACCTTCGCTCCACGAGCCTTGCATGATGCCGTCGACGGCCGTCGTCGTTTCGTCGACCGACAGGTTCTCGCCGGCGGCGAGTCGACCGAGCAGACCGTGATGGGCGGAAGACGTCATGGCAAAAAAGCTAAGAAGGAAGCGAAGTAGGGCCGTGATTTTAACTCTGCGGCGCGGCAGCCGATAGGGCCGGTGCTTGTCGCGCGGAGCGGCCCCACTTAGAATCGAGGGGAATCATATCTTTTGTAGCCCTGCGGTCGGGCCGGCTCGCCGTCGGTTCCGCCTTCGAGAGGCGAAAGGAGTTCGCCGTGTCGGTCGGAGCGCAACCGCGGAAAGTCATTATCGACGTCGATCCTGGGATCGACGCCGTCGTCGCCCTTTCTTCGGCGCTGTTCGACCCGCGGCTCGAAGTGCTGGCCGTCACGGCCGTCGCGGGGAACGTGTCGGCCGAGCAAGCGACGCGGGCCGTGCAGGCGATCATCGAACAACTCGATCCGCCGCGCTGGCCGCGGATCGGCGCCGCCGTCGAGCCTGACCGAGCGCCGGCCGAGAACCTGTCGTTCCTCAGCGGCTCCGACGGTCTGGGAGGCGCGGAGTTTCGCGTCGCCGAGTTGCATCAGCGGCACCCGTCGGACAAGGTCTTGAACGACGTCGTCCGCGCCGCTCCGCAAGAAGTGACGGTGCTGACGCTCGGTCCGCTGACGAACCTGGCCCGCTGTCTGCGCCGCGATCCGACGTTCGCGAGTCAGATCGGCCAACTCGTCATCGCCGGTGGAACGTACGCCGTGCCGGGAGACGTCACGCCGGCCGCCGAGTTCAACTTCTTCTTTGATCCGCAATCGGCTCGCGACGTCTTGCGTTCGCGCGCGACGAAGACGATCGTGCCGCTCGACGTTTCCGCCAAGACGGTGTTTGATTACGGACTGCTCGAGCGGCTGCCGGGCGAAGAGACGCGGATCGGTCGTTTCATCCGCCGCGTGTTGCCGCATTACTATCGGACGCATCGCCAACAGTTAGGACTCGAAGGAGTTCTGCTCCCGGACGTTACGGCTCTGCTGGCCCTGACGCAGCCTGAGTTGTTCACCACGAAGCGACTCGGCGTCGACGTGGAGACGGCCGGCGAAATCACGGCCGGGGCGATGATCTGCGATCGTCGCAATGTGGCGCAATGGCAGGCGAACCTTGACGTCGCGGTCGACGTGAACTCCGCAGGCGTACTCGACTCGCTGCTGACGAGCTTGGAACAGGCCGCCGCCGCGGAGTAGATCGTTTTACGGCTTTGCCGGTTCGACCAGCTTTTGGAACTGGTCGAAGTCGCCGACGAGCGTCTTGGCGACAAACGTTTTGCCTGCTCGGAAGACGAGCACGGGAACTTCGGTGCCGATCTTCGTCAGGCTGATGACGTTGACGAGGTGATTATCGTCGTCGATCGGGATGCCGTTAAATTGCAGGATGATGTCGTCCACCTGCAGTTTGGCTGTTTCGGCGGGCGAACCCGGCGTGATGCGAATAATGTGGGCTCCGGCGCGGCGCGGCATGCCGAGTTGCTGGGCGATCTCGGGCGAGAACTTCGAATCGAGCGTCACGCCCAAAAACGCGCGGGCCACAGTGCCGCTTTCGACCAACTGACGGACGACGGCCATCGCCATGTTGATCGGAATGCTAAAGCCGATCCCTTCGTTGCCGCCCGAGTTGCTGGCGATCGCGGTGTTGATGCCGATCACTTCGCCACGTAGGTTGATGAGCGGCCCGCCGCTGTTGCCGGGATTGATGGCCGCGTCGGTCTGCATGAAGTCTTGGTAGCGAATCGCGCCGTCGCCCAGTTCCAAATCGCGGCGACCTTTCGCGCTGATGATGCCGTAGGTAACCGAGTGACTGAGGCCGAACGGGCTGCCGACGGCGACCGCGAAGTCGCCGATGTCGATCTTATCGCTATCGCCGATCCGGGCGTGAATCAAATTCGGCGCACTGACCGACATGACGGCGACGTCGGTGTCGCGATTGGTCCAAACTTTGTCGGGATGAATCCGACGGCCGTCGCTGAGACCGATGTCGATGCTGGTCAGCGCGGCTTCGCGAATGACGTGCCGGTTGGTGACGACGTAGAGCTTGTTGTCGAGTTGAATGATCACGCCCGAGCCGGCTTCTTCGATCGTCCGGCTCCGGCCGTAGTTGCGCGAGCCTTCGGTCCGTTGAGCTTCGATATGCACGACGGTAGGCGAGACGAGCTTGACGACGGTCTTGAGGATGTTGCCTTGGCGTTCCAACTCGGCGACGTCGCGGAACAGTTGTTGATACATCTGCTCGCGGGCGGTGGCGTCGTACACGGGATTCGACGGCAACGCCTCTTGCGCGCAGAGCGACGAGGCGCTCAGGCTGAAGAGCAGTGCCATGCCCGACAGCGTGCAGCCGACGAAGAGGGCGAGACGACCGGTCGCAAAGCGGCGACCGCGCAGATGGTTGCCCGACATAAACCCGATTCCTTGCCGTAGCGGAGAACTCGCGAAGAGCCGATCGATTCCGCTGAATTGTTGCTTGAGCTTGGCGAAGGAGCAAGGAAACGGGCCGATTTCCCCGCCGACGGCGAAGAAATCGGCCCCATTTCCGCTTGGACGACGTCCTGCGTTTCCGCTAGGAGACGTCGATTTCGATGTCGTTGATCGAGACGTCGGCGTCGCTGCCGCCGTCCGAAACGCGTCCCCAGTCCATGAACTCCATGCCCGGCGCGGTACCGTCCCGTTCCGCTTCGCGCTGGCATTCGATGCACAACGTGGCGTAGGGCAGTGCGCTCAGGCGGGCAAAGGGGATCTTGTTCGTGCACCCTTCGCAGACGCCGTACTGGCCGCCGCGCATTCGTTCCAACGCATTTTCAATGCAGGCGAGTTCGCGGCTTTCGACTTCGGCCAGCTGAGAGTTCAGCTCGTTTTGAGCCGAGTCGAGAGCTTGGTCGATGACGTCGCCGGACTGCTCGCGCAGTTCTTTCAGGGTGCTGAGGTCGCCCGCCAGCGCCTTGCGTAAGGCGTCGCGACGCACCATCAGAATATCACGCATCTCTGTGACCGCGTCTTTTCGGGCCATTCCGTTGCTCCCCTCGCGTGGACGAACAGAGTCGCGTGGAGGCGGGGTCGTCCGCTCCGACGTTTTCTTGCTGCTCGACTTCGGCGCTCGTTTGCGATGATCCACGGTTAGTTACCTCGTTCGGATCGTAGGAGTTTCCGGCTCCCGACGTTTCCAAACTATAGTACGCAGTCGGGTTGTAACGGTTTGGTAAAAACCGCTGACACTTCCGGCGCGCACTCCGACCTCGTCCCATCCGATGCAGCGACAATCACTTGCGCAACGACGAACGTCACGCAACTAATTGCGGTCCAATGAGACATTCCGCCGCGCGAGCGGGAGACGGTTTGCACCCTCTCTGCCCGAGCCGCAGTTAGCCGACCCCCACCGCGACGACGAGCGCGGTAAGGGCGACGCTACGGATAATCGTCATATCCGGCAAAGTTGTTCAGTTCTTTTCAAACAGAACTCACTTTTCTGTAAACCGGCAGACCCGGCGGGGGCAGCGGGTCCGGCGGACCTGGGGCGAGATCGGGTCGATTCCGCCGGAAATCGGCGGTTTTCCAGCGCGACGCAGGCTCGCGAACTGCGGACCCCCTTTTGACTTAGGGTATTCCGTGACCTACATCCCTCCGGCCAACAGCTGCGCACTCCCCGTGCCGGCGGGCGGCCGACGACTTTTGTCACCGTCCGTTATTGCCTCTGTCCGACTGAGAAGGAAACGAGTCCCGTGAGCACGAACACCGCTTCGGAAATCGAACGCTCGGAAGCCATCCTGCACGGCAAAGAACCGGCCTCGCTGCTCGGTTCGCTGACCGGCGAGTTGGTGCTGCGGATGAACAACGGTCCGCAGTCGGGCCGCGTCGTGCGCTTGTCGTCGACGAAGTGCTCGATCGGGTCCGCGTCGGATTGCACGTTGCGACTCCGCGGCGTGGGCATTGATCCGGTCCATTGCGTGATCCTCCGCGGCGCGCGACAGACGGTCATCCGCCGTTGGTCGACCGACACTCGGCTCAACGATCGTCGCTTCGACGACGTGGCTCTCCGTTGCGGTGATCGACTGGCCGTCGGCCCGATCGAGATGCAGGTACTGGCCGTGCCGGGCGAAGTCCGCGAGACGATCGCGTCGGCAGTGCGCAAGGTCGACGTCGAACTGGCCGCGACTTCGAACCGACTCGAACGTCTGACCGAACGGCTCAACCTGGCGAATCGCCAAGGGCGTCGCCGTTTGCGAGCCGTGCTGGCCAAGCTCCGCAAATACCAATTCAAGTTGACCGAGGTCGAAGCTCGTCGCAATCGAACTTCGCAAGAGAACGAACAACTGGCTGCAGAGAAAGCCGAACTCGCCGCGGCGCGCGTGACGTTGGAGTTGCGTCGCAGCGAGTTGGAAAGCGAAATTCGGAAGCTCGCCGACTTCGATACGACGGCCGCCGTGCGCCGAGCCGAACTCGATCGGATGGCCGCGCAGTTGGCCGAGCGCGATGCCGCGATCACCGGTCGTTCGCAGAAGCTCGACGAGCAAGCTGCCGGCCTGACGACCGAATGGAGCCGCCTGCAAGCGGCCCAGGCCGACCTAAAACTCCGCTGTGCCGAGTGGGAACAACAAACGCATCGTCTGGCCGAAGTCGAAAACGAAGCGACCGCGCGACGAGCCGAACTCGATCGCCAGGCCGCCAAGCTCGGCGAGCGCGAGACCGAACTCCGCGAACGAACGCGGGTCGTCGACGAACGGACCTCGACGTTGGCCGAGGCCGAGCGACGTTTCGCCGACCGCGAGACCGAGTTGACCCGGCAAGTGAACGACCTGCGACATCAGGCCGACGAACTGACCCGCCGCGAGGCGGAAGTCGCCGGTCGTTGCGAGGCTTTGAAGAATCATTGGCATCTGCTCACCGAACGCGAGACGACGCTGGAACGCGATCGGGCCGAGTTGACTTCGCGCGAACAAGCGCTGGCCGAGCAAGTCGCGGCCGTGGCCGCCGCCGCGTCGGCTGCGGCCGCAGCGGTTCCGGCTCCGATCGTCGAAACGAAAATCGTCGTCGATTCAACCGCCGTCGAACGTGCGGCCGAACTGCAACGGGCCCTCGACAACGCCCGGGGCGAGTTGGCGATGCTGCAAGCCGAACAAGCTCGGCAGACGGCCGCGTTGCATCAGCGCCAAGCGGCCGACGAAGTGGAGTTGATCGAACGTCGCTCGGCGCTCGAAGCCGAGTTGGCCGATCGCCGCGCGGCCGTCGAGGCCGAGGCCGCCGATCTCGCGCATCGTCGCGCGACGGTCGAGTTGGCCGCCCGCACCGTTGAGCGTCGAGCCGAGTTGGTCGACGTCTGGTCTTCGGAAATGCCGGCTGCGGTCGAAGCTCCGGTCGCGACGACCGAGAGTTTGTCGGCGTCGTTAGAAGAAGCGAAGGACGAGACGGCGGCGGCCGCGACGGTGGCCTCGTTGTACGCGGCCGAGCACCAAGCCCTGATCGACCGGCTGGAGATCGACAAGCTCGAAGCGGAACTCAAAACGTGGCGCGACGAAGCGAAGCTCTGGAAGTCTCGCTTCGATGAACTCAGCTTCGCCCCGCCGGCACCGACGGTCGAGACGAATCACGAGGAAGCGGCGATTGCACCGGACGAGTCGACGGAGTCGCCGATCACCGCGGAGTCGCTCGTTGAAGAACCCGTTGCCGAAGAACCGGTCGTGGAAGAACCCGTTGCCGAAGAAGCGACCGTGGAAGCAGCGGCCCTCGCAGACGCCGAAACGACGCATGAGGACGAGAACGTCGCCGACGACGAATCGGAGATGGACGAGTACGTACACAAACCAGAAGCCGAGACTGAAGTCGAAGCTGAAGCTGACGTGGAGTCGATCGTACCCGCGGCCGACGTGAAGGCCGAAAGCGCCGCCGACGTTTTGCGTCGCCTGGGATTGTCCGGCGGCTTAGAAGAAGAGTCTGCCGAGACGGCCGCGTCGGCTCGTCAGCCGACTCCGCCCCCTGCGCCCGCTCCGCAGCCGGCTCCGGCCCCGCATCACGAAGGGGACGAGTCGCTCGACGATTACATGCAGCAGTTGTTCAAACGTTTGGGCGTCAATCAAAGTCAAAATGCGCAGCCGGTTGCGGAAGCACCGGCGAAGCGGCCGATGATGTCGATGCCCGCCCCGGCTCCGCGCGTCGAGGAGCCGACGACGAACGAGAAATCTGCGGAAGTCCCACCGGTCTTGCCGCCGTTGCAACCCGAGGAGTTCAAGGCCCGCTCCGTCGCCGCTGAGCGGAAGAGCGATTTCACCGCGCTGCGCGAACTGGCGAACATGCAAGCCAAGACGGCGATTACGAAGCATCAGATCACGAAGCAATCGAGCCGTTCGAAGGGGAAACTCGTCATCGCGATTCTCTCGACGGCAATGACGGCCTACTGTGGCTGGTCGTACTACAACGGCTACGACGTCGCAAAGTACGGCATCGGCGTCGGCATACTGACGGCGGTTCTCTTCGCCGTGCAGGCCGTCCGTCTCAAGCAGAAGTCGAAGAAGTCGGCCCGCTCGTTGGACGACGTCCTGCACAAGTCGGCCGTTCGCGGCGCGACGAAGGACGTCGGCAAGTAGTCGCCGAATCAGTTAGGCATTAAACGCCAAGCGGGAGCAGGGGGCCGAGGCCCGCTGCTCCCGCTTTTGTTATTGATCTGCTATTTCCGCTCGCAGGCGGCTTTAGAATCCGCGGGCGGCTCGAATGTCGTCGAAGTCGCGGAGATGGTAATCGACGTCGACGAAGTCGAGCACCTTACAGAGTCCGCGGAGGGCGACCCCCATGCCGTCGGGTCCGCTGAAGCCGCCGAACTGACCGCCACCCTTGACGTGCGGTTCCAGATCGAGAAACACGCCCGGGATGCCGCGCTTGGCCAGCTTCTTGGTTAGCGCCGGGATCTGCTCGCGGAAGTCGCGCAAGATCGCTTCGTGCGCGGCATGACCGAGATCGGCCGGCACGAAGTTCTTGATCGCCTCTTCGTCGACGTGCCCCGTTTGCTTCGGCGGGTGTGGGTGCTTGTAGTCCTTGATGTGCATCCAGCCGATGTACGGCTTCATCACTTCGTACTGCCGATAGACCTCGGCGGCCGTGTAGCCCTGGCACAAAATGTTGGCGGCGTCGAAAATCAGCATCATCGCCGGATGCTTGACCTTCTTTTGGATCTCGGCCAGCAGATCGCCGGTCTGGCCGATCAGGTTCGCTTCGATTTCGAGGCCGAACGTCAGATCGCTCCGATGCACGGCCTCGGCAATCGCGCCGAGTTGGTCGACTGCTTGGGCGATGTGCTGCTTCGGGTCGCTCCCCTTCGGATGATAGAACGAGAAGCCCCGGATGAGTTTGGTTTCGAAGGCGTGCGCGAGTTCGCAGACTTTCTTCACATCCTCGGCCAGATACTTCTTGAACGGGATGTAGTTGTTCTTCGTGCCGTCGTCGACGTCGAGCAGCTTGACTTTGCCGATCGGCGAACCGATCGACGAGACGTTCAGGCCGTATTCGTCTTCGAGATGACGAATCTCCTGGATCTCTTTCTTCGTCAACTTCATGACGTTCTTGATCCCCTCGCCGACGTCGATGAACCGCAGGCTGTAATACTGCAGACCGATGGCGGCAAAGGCGGAGAACTGCTGGACGGCCGTCTTTTGGTTGGCGGCTTCGTCGGCGAATCCGCTGAGAATGACACCGGGCTTATCGGACATGATGCGGCTCTCTCGATGAGGGGAAGTCGGTGCGGTGAAGCGGGTTATTGTGCGACGCTCGCCGAGCGTTCGCAAGGGGGCGACGCGGCCGCAAGGGAGACGAGATTCTGCCGCAATCGCGGTGAATCGTGCTAAGGCGCCTTCTCGTACGCTTCGCGTTCGAAAGGGTTGTCGTAGTATGGGTTGCCGCCGCGGCGAGCGATCAACCAGCCGGAGATGAAATAAGCCGGAATGAAGAACGGGCCCCAGCGTTCGTACTGCCGCACATGAACGCGTTCATGAGCTCGGGTCCGATCGAGACACGCCTGATCGACGCCCCAGACGACATGCCCGAGCGTCATGGCCGCCGCCGAACCGATCCACGGCATGTGTGACGTCAGTAATCGCGTCACGATGCCGCCGGAGATTTCGACCACGCCGGCGACGAGACGAACCGTGCCGCGCTGCCAGAGGACGATCGGCAGCACCGATAAGCCGAGCAGCGTAGTCGGCGAGGCCCAAAGGTAGAGCAGGGGCTGATACCAGCGCATCGCGAGGCCCCACAGGTGAAGGCGTTTCGCTTAGACGATCCGTCGCTCGGCCCGCATGTTGGCGGCGCTGCGGAGATGGAACAGCATCGCCGCCGCAGCGGTTTGCGGATCGCGGGCCTTGAGCGCCGAGAGGATCGCTTGATGTTCTTGCATCGCTTTCTCGAGCGTCTCGGGACGATCCGGAGCGGCCGAGTAAGAAAGTCGTTTAAAGCTCCAGCACTTGCGAATCGCTTCGCGGAGCGCGAGATTCTCGGTGCTGTCGGCAATCGCCAGGTGCAACGCGAAGTCGAAACGCTCGATGGCGGCAGTCCAATCGGGACGGGTATGATCGGCGGCGGCCGCCGAGAGTTCGTCGAGTTGTGCAAAGGTCTCGTCGGAAATGCGCAGGGCGGCAAGCGACGCGGCGTGCGGCTCCAGGAGTTCGCGAAGCTGATGGATCTCGACGAGCCAGTTCTCGGCCCCGGGGCGGACGACGGCCCGCTTGTTGATCTCGAGGGTCACGATGCCGTCGGCCGCCAGACGCTGCAGGGCCTGTACGACGGGAGTCCGACTGACGCCGAGATCTTTGGCCAACAGGGTGCTTTTCAGCTCTTGCCCACCGACCAGTTCGCCGCGGATAATCCGGAGCAGAATCTGCTGGTAAACCGTGTCGACGAGCGAGGTTTCGCTCCGCGCACCGTTCCCGGCGGCCGAATCGGACGAGGTCGGAGGCTTTTTTCGGTTGACAGACATAGGATGCTGCGACTAAAGTGCACTCACTTGAGCAGCCGATCTCCTTGGAGTTCCTACCGAGCATCCCCGCCGTGGATGCAGATTGACCTTTACAGCTCGCAATATGGACCGACGCTCGCGCAAGCCGCGGCAATTAAGTGCGGTAGTAGCACGAGTTAAGTGAATCCATTAATTCTATCTGATCCATACAATATGACCACTTCTCCCCCCGCCGTCCATACACTCCGCGCCGGAATGATCGGTCTGGGGATGATTTTCGACGAAACGTATCGTCCGTTCTTCGAGCAAGCCCATGCGACCGGCGGCTTGTACGATCCGCGCTTTGGTTTGTGCCGCGTCGAGTTCGCGGCGGCCGCGAGCCGGACCGGATCGCGCGCCGAAGCGTATCGCAAGGCGTCGTCCGGCAAGGTCGCTGAGTTCCGCAACTTCGCCGGGAACGACTCCGTTGCCGAGTTGTTGAAGAGCGACGTCGACTTCGCTTGTGTCGCCACGCCCGACGATCGTCACTTCGCCGCCGCGAAAGCGGTGCTCGAAGCCGGCAAGCATTTGCTGCTCGAGAAGCCGTCGGTTTTGTCGCTTCAAGAACTCGACGAGTTAGAGCGGATCGCAAAGCAGAAGAACGTGCTGGCTAAGGTCGTCTATCACAAGCTGCTCGATCCCGATCACAAGAAACTCCGCACGCTCGTCGTCGACAACGAGTTGCAGCATGTGAACAACGGCTACTGCACGCTGCTCGAACCGAAGTCGATTTCCGGCAGCCAGTTCGCCGAGTGGATCACGGGCCGCAACCCCGGCACGTACGTCGCCGGACATTACATCCAGCTCATTGACTTCACGTTCGGCGGTCGCTTGAAGAGCGTCAGCTGCACGGGCCAGCGCGGCTTGGTCGGCCCGGCCGACGGCCCGACATGGGACTCGAACCAGTTACGGCTCATCTACGAATACTCCGACGGACGCGAAGCGGCCTTCGACATTCACACCAGTTGGGTGACGCCGGACAACTTCCCGGGCTACGTCGAACAAGAAGTGCAGTTCCGATTCGACAACGGCGTCTGGAACGGCCACAGCCGCAAGCGGGGCGTCGAGTTGACGATCGAGGGGAGCACCCCCTTTAAGCGCAAGACGACGGTCAACAACCACTACAACGGCACGTTCGCCGAGCCGTGGGGCGAACGTTCCCAGCGCGGTTACGGCATTGAGGTCATTGAGAGGTTCGTGCGCGAAGTTGCCTACGTCGAGCACGGCGGTCCGGCCGGCGAGCGCGGCAAGCGCCTGAGCGAGATGCAGCGGTTGGGCTACAACGATCTCGCCGCCGATCGCCAGACCGTAGCGGCCGTGCAGGCGATGGAAGCGATCTTGGCGAAGCACGTCGAGGGGCATCCCAACTGCGTCGTCGAGGTCGATTCGTCGACGGGCGGCTTGGTGCTGCTCGTCCCCGGCAGCAAAGAACCACACGTTTTATACCCGGGGCGAGTCGGAAAATGAGCTTTGCCCGGGGTTTAAAGAGTACATGACGCGGCCTGCCGCATCATTTATCATAGTTCGTTTATCATTTCGGTTTGATCTTGGTCGGATAAATACTTCGTAGCGTTAGGAACAGAAAATGGCCCAAGCCGTCGATACCGTCGTCCCGCCGATTGAACACCCGGGCGAGCCGCAATCGAACGAACTCCGTCGCCGTTTGCAGGCCTATGAGCCGCATTCGCTGCGCACGTTTACTCCCAGCTTGGCCGTCATCGCCCGCAGCGAAGGGAGCTACCATTACACTCCCGAGGGGCGCAAGCTCGCCGACTTTACATCCGGCGTGCTCGTCGCCAACCTCGGCCACAACCCGACGCGGTGGTGGCAGCGGCTGTTCGACTACCTGAAGCTGAACCCGACCGGCGCGACGACTCCGTTTCTGCCGGCCGTTCCGCTCACCGCGTACAACGGCGCGACGGAAGTCGAAGTCGAAGCGACGCAACGCCTGGTCGAGTTGATGCGTCAGCAACCGGGCGGCGGTCGCTGCGAACAAGTCCTCTGGGCGGCCAGCGGCAGCGAAGCGATTCAGAAGGCGCTCTGGGCGGCCCTCGATCGTCGCGACGGCGAAGACATCATCCTCGCCACGCGGTTTGGTTTCCATGGCAAGAAGGGATTGGCTGGCGCCGTCACCGGCAGTGAAGCCGATCCCGATCGCGATCCGCGGGTCCGCTTCATCGGCTTCCCACGCGAAGAGTGCATCTCGGTCGAGGCGCGCAAGCAGCCGCTCGACCTGACCAAGTACGAACAAGAGTTGGAAGCGTTGTGGAAGGAATACGGCAGCCGCATCTGCTGCCTCATCACCGAGCCGTATCTCGGCGGCGGCGGGTCGTTCCATCCGCAGGCCGAGTACCTGCAACTGCTCGAACGTTTCTGCCGCGCGCACGACATCCTCTTCATCTTCGACGAAGTGCAAGCCAACTTCGGTCGCACGGGCCAGCTGTTCGCGTTCACGCACTACGGCGTCGAGCCCGACATCACGGTGTTGGGTAAGGGCCTGGGGAACGGCGTTGCGGTCAGTGCGGCCGTCGGTCGCGCCGATATCTTCGCCAACATGCACTACGGCGAAGCGAGCGACACCTGGAGCGGCAACCCGCTGTCGAGCGCGGCCGTCCTCGCGACGCTCGACGAGTACGCCGCGACCGACGTCGTAGCGCAAGGCCGCGAGTTGGCCAAGGTGATCGAAGCCGGCCTGCTGCGGCTCGGTCAACTGCCGATCATCGCGCATATCCGCGGCGAAGGGGTTGTGTGGGGCGTCGAATGTCGGGCCGTCGGTTCGCACACGGCCGGCGAAATCGCCAACGCCTGTGTGAAGGCGTGCTACTACGGCGACGAACAAGGCCGCGCGATCCACCTGCTCGGCCCGCTGGCCGGCAAAGTCCTCCGCGTCAGCCCGCCGCTGACGATGCCCCTGGCCGAAGCCCGCGAGTACCTGGAGGTGCTCTACAACGTGTTCGCCCAAGTTGGCCAAGAAATGGCGAGCTAGGCGGCTGCATTGTCGACGGAATTGCAGACTGAGAACAAACCTTGAACCGGCCCGGTGCCATGCTCCGGGCCGGTTCTATTGGTATCGCGCCGGCTTTCAATAGAATTTGCGGCAAAACGCCGAATCAACTACGATCGGGGGCTACTGCAAGTTGCCCGCTTGATCGCCTGCCTGCGCACCCGCCTTGTTCGACTTCCCACCGCTGCTTCTGTCAGCATAGGTTCCTCATGAACCGTCTGCTCATCCTCTTGGGTCTCGGAGGTTGCCTGCTCGTTACCCCGCAGTGGTGCACGGCCGCCGAGGCGCCGTCGTTCACGCGGCATGTTTCGCCGCTGCTGTTTAAGCTCGGTTGCAGTGCAGGAACATGTCACGGTTCGTTTGCTGGGAAGGGGGGGCTGCAACTTTCGCTCTTCGCCGCGCGGCCCGGTCTGGATTACGAGAACCTCCGCTATGGCGGCTACGCGCGACGACTCGACCTGCTGGAGCCCGAAGCGAGCTTGCTGTTGCAAAAGCCGACGACGGCCGTCGCTCACGGCGGCGGCTTGAAGTTGGCGGCCGACGGCGAGGCGTATCACGTGCTTCGCGATTGGATCGTCGCCGGGGCGAAGAACGATGCCGAGGCGCCGTCGATCACGGGCGTCTGCGTCGAGCCGAAGTCGTTCACCTTGCAGACCGGCGCGGCGCCGCATCCTCTCAAGGTCATTGCCCGACACGCCGACGGCAGCGAAGCCGACGTTACGAAGTTCGCCTCGTTCGAAGCTCGTGATCCCTCGATCGCGGCGGTCGACGCCGACGGTCGCGTCACTGCTCGCGCGGCGGGCGACGCTCCGGTGCTCGTTCATTATGCCGGCCATGTGACGTACTCGATCGTCGCCGTCCCGGGGGCGTTGCAACCTGATCTCAAAGCTCCGAGCGAGAAACCGCAAGACGAGGTCGATCGCCTGATCCTGGCCAAGCTCGAGCGCTTGAACGTCGAGCCGTCGCCGGTATGCGACGATGCCGAGTTTCTACGTCGCGCGTACCTCGATACGATCAGCATCTTGCCGACGCCCGAAGAGGCGCGAGCCTTTCTCAACGATAAGTCGCCCGACAAACGAGCCCAGCTCATCGACCGCCTGCTCGATCATCCGCTGCATGCGGCCCAGTGGGCGACGAAAATGTGCGACCTGTTCGGGGCCGACAATCGGTTCCTCGACAGCCAGCCGTTCCACGATTGGTTCCGCAACAAGTTCGAGCGGAATCTCGGCTGGGACGAAATTGCCTACGGCGTCCTGTGCGCGACGGCGGCCGACGATCGTACCGAAGAACAATTGCAGGCGGCCTTCGCCAAGATTGCGGCCGCGTCGCAACATAAACGCAACGTCGAAAAGGCGAAGAAGGAAGGGAAGCCCGAGCCGCCGATGCCGGTCGATCCCGATGCCGAAGCGGCGAAGAAGCTGAAGCCGTGGCAAACGGGCGACGGCGCGCGCAAGACGTTGGCCGTCATGTATTCGTCGCTCAAGTTCCTGCAAGTCATCCGCGACCCGGCGAAGAACACGCAGACTCGGATGATCGACTCGCAGCAAGTCGCGCTGCAAACGGCCAACGCGTTGCTCGGCGTGCAGTTGACCTGTGCCCAATGCCACAAGCACCCCAGCGACAAGTGGACCCAGCGCGATTTCTTCGGCTTCGCGGCCGTGTTCGCGCATGTGCAGCACAACGGCGTCGCGCCGGAGTTGACGGCGAAGAAGCTCAACATCTCGGGGCCGTTCGTGACGATGACGCCGTGCGAGACGTTCACCGATCCGGTCAGCAAAGAGCCGGTCGGACCGAAGGCGCTCGACGGTCCGACGATCGAGGTGACGCCGGGCCGCGATCCGCGCCGCGACGTGTGGGAGTGGATGACCAAGAAAGACAATCCCTACTTTGCTCGCGGGATGGTGAATCGCGTTTGGGCGCATTACCTCGGTCGCGGGTTCTTCGAACCGGTCGATGCCCAGGCGGCCGCCAATCCGCCGTCGCATCCCGAGGTGCTCGACGCCTTGGCTCGCGACTTCACCGAGCAC
>CAMCTH010000017.1 GCA_945877965.1 Planctomicrobium piriforme
ATCGCGACGGTCGCGCGATCGTGCCGAGGACCGCAGCATCGTCGGCCAGGACCGTCGCCCAACTCTCGATGCCGTACTGCGTGCGGAGTTCGCCGAGTGCGGCGGAGACGTCGCGACACGGCACGATCGGCAGTCCGTAGACTGTCGCCATCGAAACTCGCTGCACGCGGCGAGAAAAGGGATCGGCACATTTCGGCCCGAGCACGATCGCCGCGACGCCGAAGCCGGCGGCCAAGCGGATGATCGCCCCCAAGTTCTCCGGGTCCTGCACGTCGGGGCAGACGACGATCGTCAGCGGTTCGTTCGTCGTCGCGGCGAACACATCGCTCAACGTCGGCGACGGCATAGGTCGCCGACCGCACGCCAGGATGCCGCGATGAAAGTTGAAGCCGACGAGCGTATCGACGAGTTCGTCGGGAATGACGTACGCCGGCAATTCACGGGGCAGTAGCGACGCGAACGTTTCGACATACGACCGGCCGAGCAGTACGGAATCGACCTGCAGGCCGCTGTCGAGCAACCGCCGCGTGAGTTTGTCTCCCTCGGCAATGAACATTCCGCGACGGGCCGTCTCGTTCGTCTGCTTGAGACTACGATACGGATCGAGCCGCGGGTCGGTTAGGTCGTCGAGATCAATGCGCGCCATCTTCGGCCCAAGCTACGACTTCACAAACGGCGAGTCGGAGTACTCCATGAACTCCAGCACGGCGCCGTCGGACGAGAGATAAAAACCGACGCGTAAGCTCGGAATCGGCGTGAACGGTTCGATCAGCACCGGCATTCCCGCGGCGGCCAGCTCGATCGACTTCACCTTGTACGCAACATGCGGCTGGGTTCGCACCGGGCCCGTGACGGGACTATCCGGTTCGAATCGTAGCCATTCGATGTGATACGGATGCGTGATGAAGTCGGTGATCCAAACTCGCGTGGCCGGCACGAACGTTTCGTTCGGCTGCGGCACGTCCGTAATCAGGCCGACATGCGAGAATTCCATGACGGCTTACTTCAAAACTTTTTGAATGATCGGCGTCAGGATGTCGGCGTAGCGCATGAAGCCGAGATCGGTCGGATGCGAGCCGTCGACCGTGTCTTCGCCGTCCTCGCGAAGGAGTTGGTTTCCTTCGACGTAGGTCAGACCGGTGACGCCTTCGGACAACAGTTTTTCGTACTGCAGCTTGTAGGCGCGGCGGCTCGATTCGTTGCGGTCTTTGCGCGACGGCGTCCAATACGAGTCGGCATAGCTGCGATCCTCGACGAGGATAATCGGCGTCTCGGGGTGCGCTTTGCGCAACTCGCGGACGAGCGGTGCGGTGCGAACCTTCGTCTCCGAGGCGTCGACGTTCGGCAGGCAGTCGAGGACATAGACGGCGGGATCGAGCTCGGCCAGCAGCTGCGCCATTTCGATTTCCATCTTGCCGTTGCCGGAGAAGCCGAGGTTGATAATCGGGCGTTCGAGGCGGCGACCGATGATCGACGATTGCGCCATGCCGGGACGCGAAGCGCAGGCTCCTTGCATGATGCTCGTGCCGTAGAAGACGACGGGCTTCTTCTTCAGGTCGACGGTCGTGCGAGCGATCTTCGCCGTTTCGGGCAACCCGATCTCGACGACGTCGACGCCGTTGTACAACGGCAAGTAGAGCCGATATTCGCGGCTGCCCGGCGGCAACTCGCCGGCGATCCGCGCGCGGTTATCGATGTCCGACGGTCGGCCGCAACCGATCCAGCGCCAGGTGCCGTCGGCGGCTCGGCCGTAGAGATCGACGCCGCTGACGCCGGTTGCCGCCATATGGGGCATGGCGAGGCTCGGCTTGCGCAGTTTCCAATGGACGTCGATCGACGGCGTGTCGGCGACGAAATGGACGCAATGCCCCGCCGAACTCTGCGACAGATTCCAAACCGGTTCGCGGACGACCCCTTCGGCCTTGGCCGGCAAGCGATCGAAGAAACTCTTCACTTCGGTCCAGCCTTGCCCTTCGAGGTCCAGGTTCTTTGCGTCGTACCAGCGGAGCGGTTTGCCCGGAAGGGTGGTGAACGGAATCGCCGTCGGCTCGGCGGCCGCAGCGACGTCGAACAGCGCAGGTAAAGCCAAGACGGCGGCGAGAAACAGGCGGCGTGAAGCAAGATATTTCATGAGTTGCGGCTCCGATTCGATGTAATCTGCGGCGGGAAATTCAGCGTCGGCGGACGGGTGGTTTCGCATTGTAAACACCGTCGCGAGGCGATGATAGCAACCGCCGTCGGGGACGCTCGTTCAACGGGGTTTGATTTTGTATAATGACCGCATCGTTACGCCCGTCACTATCGCCTACGGAGAGGATTTCATCATGTTTCTGACCGGATCGTTCAGCTTGTGGCACTTGGTTGTTTTGCTCACGGTCGTCGGCTGCGCCGTCAGCAGCGGCGCGAAGGCCGAGGCGGCCGAAGAGTTGCCGCAAGTGCTGATCAAGACCAGCAAGGGTGACATTCTGATCGAGCTCTACGAAGATGAAGCGCCGAACACGGTCGCCAACTTCGTGAACCTCGTCGAGAAGAAGTACTACAACGGCCTGATCTTCCATCGCGTGATCGACGGCTTCATGGCGCAGGGCGGCGATCCGACCGGCAGCGGCCGCGGCGGACCGGGCTACGCCATCGCCTGCGAATGCTACACGCCGGCCGCGCGTAAGCATCAGGCCGGCAGTCTGAGCATGGCTCACGCCGGTCGCGACACGGGCGGCTCGCAGTTCTTCCTGACGTTTGCCGCTACGCAACATCTCGACGGCAAGCACACCGTGTTCGGCCAAGTGATCCAAGGGATGGACGTGCTCGACAAGCTAAACCGCGGCGATCGCTTCGCCAACGGCGTGCTGTCGCCGGACAAGGCCGACAAGATCATCGAGGCAACCGTGGTCAAGAAGCGGAACCACGAGTACACGCCGAAGACGCTGCCGTCGAATCGGTAGCGGCGAGACCGGAGACCAGAGACTAAAGACCGGAGATGGGAGACGACAGACTGGAATTTGCTCCGGTCTTCGGTCTCTCGTCTCCGGTCTCTTTTTAATTCCCCGGGTTGAACGTGCGGAAGAAGTTCCGCAGTTCGAGCAAGGCCGGGCCCCAGAGGATGATCAACGCCGCCGGGGCAAGACAGAAGACGAGCGGGAACAGCAGCTTGATGCCCGCCTTGCTTGCCCGCTCGTCGGCCGATTGACGTTGCCGCGTTCGAATATCGTCGGCGAAGTCGCGGACCGCTTGGACCACGTTCGTGCCGAGACGTTCGGTCTGATGAATCAAGGCCGTCAGCGCCATGGTCTCCGGAATGTCGATCCGCTTGGCGAATTGCTTGAAAGCATCGCTGAGCGACGACATCTCGGCATGGCGGCGCACGATCTCGAACTCGATCGCCAAGTCGGGGTGCGCGACGTACAACTCGCGGCTCACTTGCCCCAGCGAGTCGTTCACGCCGAGACCGCCGGAGAGGCACATCGTCAGCATGTCGAACGCATCGGGCAAGGCGCGTTGAATGCGATTCGTCCGAGCGCGGACTTGTTGCTTCAAGAACAGCCACGGCAGGATGTAGGCCAGGGCGGCGATCGCAAAACCCCAAACCAAGATCTGGGCCAGTAACTCGCTCCGTTCGGGACCGATCATCACGGCCGTGAGACCGGTGAACAGGATGACGCCGAGCGCCAGCACGTTGCGCAAGGCCAGGAACTCGCTGCGGGCCGAGGACTTGTAGTATCCGGCGCGGCGGAGATCGTGGGTGATCGAGTCTTCCGTCGTGCCGAGCAGCGGCAGTTGTTCGGCCAGCGCGTCGGTCAGGTCGCCGAAGACCGGATCGGTCGGCGTGTAGCCGCCGCCGACTTCGCCGGCCAACTGCGAGTCGAACGTCCCGCGCCAGCCGAGGACCAACGCCCGGATGACGAACACCCCGGCGATGAAGGCGAAGAAGGCGGCGATGGTGATGATGTTGATGAGCATCGGAGTATCGTTTCGTTATTCGCTTTAGTAGTCGTTGCGGAGCAGGCCGATGACCCAGGTCAGACCGACGATTTGCAGAACCGAGGCGATGGCCAGCAGCGCCCAACCGCCGGGGAGCACGAAGAACTGCCCCATGTAGTCGGGCTGAAAGAACATCATGTAAGTGAAGACGAACGGCCCGGCCATGGCGATCAGGATCGTCGCCATCCGGCTCGAACCGGTCGCGGCTTTGAACGATCGTTGAAAGCTCAACCGATCGCGGATGACGCCTGCCAGTCGTTCGAGCGTTTGGCCGAGGTTACCGCCGGTCCGGCGTTGCACGTTGAGCGCCGTGCTTAAGATGCGCATCTCCATGAGCGGCGCACGCTTGGTCATCGACTTCATCGCAGCCGGGACCGACAGTCCGAGTTCGAGATGCCGCGCGGCACGGCGCCATTCGACTCCGAGCGGGTCTTCCGTCGTGCGACCTGCGGCATCGACGGCCTGATCAAGCGTTTCGCCGGCGCGAACGGCCCGCGACATCATCTCCATCGAAGCCGGCAGTTGTTCGCGAATCTTGTTCAACCGCTGCTGACGGCTGACGACGTAGTAGACCCACGGGGCGACGAAGCCGAGGAGGAAGCCGAAGCAACCCATCGCCAGATCGTCGCGCCAGACGAAGAGCCCGCCGCCGATCAAAAGCCCGCTGAACAACATCAGCAGGAACGCAACCTCGGGCTCGATATTCAATCCGCTTTGAAAGATCGTATCGCGGAAGCGAAAGTCGAACCGCTCGGTGAAACCTTCGGGGGGCGTTTGATCGCCGGCCAACGGATGCGTCAGGACGAGCGGCCCCGTGTCGGCCTCGTTCTTCTCGCGATCGCGATTCGCGGCATTCAAGTCGCGCATAATCAAGTACGCCGCCGTGCCCAAGAGCGCGAGCAACAAGCCGACGTACAGGGTAAGCGTGGTGTCCATAGTTCGGAAAAGGGCTAAGGGACTATTTTTGTATGACTATGCGAGCCGCGACCACGATTAGCTCTTGAAACGACGGGCCGTGAACATGTCGTCCGGCACCGAGACGCCCGCCGCCTTGAAGCGGGTGAGGCATTGCGGACGATAGCCGGTGCAGAAGAACTCGCCGACCGCGCTGCCGCCGGCGTCGATGCCCGTCTGTTCGAAACCGAAAATGTCTTCGAGATGGTAATCGCCGTTGCGAACGCCGACGATTTCCGAGACCTGCATGATGCGGCGCGGTCCGCCTTTCAAACGCGAAGCATGCACCACCAAGTTGATGCCGGCGGCCGCATACTGGCGGATCACGCTGATCGGCAGTTCGATGCCGGTCATGGCGACCATCATTTCCAAGCGGGTCAACGCATCGCGCGACGAGTTGGCGTGGATGGTCGTCATCGAGCCTTCGTGGCCCGTGTTCATGGCTTGCAGCATGTCCCAAACTTCGGGACCGCGGACTTCGCCGACGATGATGCGATCGGGACGCATACGCAAACTGTTGCGGACAAGATCGCGCTGCGCGATCGCCCCGACCCCTTCGGTGTTCGACGGCCGCGTTTCCATGCGGATGCGGTGACGGTGTTGCAGAATAAGTTCCGCCGAGTCTTCGATCGTGATGATCCGCTCCCCTTCGGGAACGAATCGAGAGAAGGCGTTGAGCAACGTCGTCTTACCGGCACCGGTACCGCCGGAGAAGAGGATGCTGCACCGGGCGTCGACCGCCGCGGCGATGAACTTCACGATCTCCGGAATGACCGAACCGAAGCGGAGCAGGTCTTCCAACTGCAGCGGCTCGACGCCGAAGCGCCGAATCGAAAGCGTCGGGCCGTCGAGCGTCAGCGGCGGAATGACCGCGTTCACGCGCGAGCCGTCCGGCAAACGGGCATCGACCATCGGGCTGCTCTCGTCGATCCGGCGACCGAGCTTGGCGACGATCTTTTGGATGATGCGAATCAGATGTTGGTCGTCGTGGAAGACGACGTCGGTCAGTTCCAAACGACCGCGACGTTCGACGTAGACCGTCTTGGCGTCGTTGACGAGGATATCCGTGATCGTCGGGTCCTTCATCAGCCGCTCCAACGGGCCGAGACCGAAGATCTCGTCCATCAGCTCGTCCATCAGACGAGTGCGGTCGATGCCGGCCGGCAGGTCTTTGCGCGAATTGAACGAGCTGGCGGCCAACGAACGAACTTCGTCGGTCAACTGCGTTTTGTTCACGCGGGTGAGCTTCGACAAGTCGAACGATTCGACGAGCTGTTCGTGCAGCGACGCCTTCACCCGTTGAAATTCGTGTTCGACGGGATCAAACGCACGAGCGCCGTTGTTGTGTAAGACGGAGACGTTCATGGCTATTGCGTCAGCTCCAATTTGGCGACCCAGGGATTCAAGAGCCCGTCGACGCCGGCCACGGCTTGGCCTGAGGCGAGCGTCGCGGGTTGTAAGATGATTTGCCAGTCTTGGCTCGAGCCGTCGTCGAGGCGGCGCACCGCAACGATCCGCGCGGCCGCAAAGCCGGTGAGTTTCCAGGCCGACTCGCCGTCGGGCTCGCCGAGCGGCCAGGCGCGAACCTGACCGACGACGTCCATCAAGCCGTACGGCACTTCTTCCGGTAGCGTCGTCTCGACGCCGACCGGCGTTCCGCCCGGTTGAGCGATCAGCGCTCCACCGTAGTCGCGAAGATCGCCGAGCGAGAGTCCTTCACGGCAACGGACCGGCCAGATGTACGAGAGGTTTTCTTCGTTAAACAGTTGCAGAGCGGCAAAGCGACCGGCCGATTGCGAAGCGTCATCTTCGGCGCCGGTCTTGGCCGCGTCTTCGACGTTCGCATCGTTTGGAGCCTTCGCTTCGGCAGCACCGTCGTTGGTTGCGGTGTCTTGCAGCGCCGGTTCCGCCGTCGCAGCCAGGGCCGAACCGCTGTTAAAAGTCAGCTCGGGAATGCCGTCGGGACCGGCCGTCACCGCGCCGCTGATCGGATCGACCGTGTAGAGATCGTTGGTTTCGGCATCGGCGAGTGCCTCGGCCTGTTCGAGCCAAGCGTTGAGTTCGGCGATGAGCGGCATGAGCGGCGCTTTGACGCCCGGCTCGGCGCGGAAGCCGATCACACGGTGATCGAGCGACGCTTGCGCCGAGACCGCGACGTCGGTCGACGTCAGGCCGACGAGGCTTCCCATCCACAGCGTCACGCGATTGGAAACGTTGCGGCTCATCCGCGCCGTGATTCGGACCGTGTTCACGCCGTTCGTCGAGTTGAGCGTCGCGACGTCGATCGGTTGCCCAACCGGTCCGAGCGGATCGACGTGCCCCAGCACGATGTCACCCGTCGGCTTATTGTCGACGTTCGGATCGAGCTGCACTCGCTTGCCGTCGACGGGGTTGAGCTGCCCGAAACCGCAAGCTGCGATTCGCGCCGACATCTGATCGTCGCGCGAGTCGGGGCGGCCGTACAAGGCCCCTTCGTCCATGAGTTCCGCAGCGCCGGCCAGAGCCGAGGCCTTGCAGACGTTCCGCAACTGAGTCTGCAATTGTCGCAAGCGAATAACGTTCACGCCGAGTGCCAAGAACATCGACACGAAAACCAGCGTCATCAGCAACAGGCCGACGACCGCGCCGCGACGGCCGCGAGGCGGCGTCGTTCGGTTGTTCGCGGAAGTGGTTCGTTGCCGGTTCATAGTTCTCAGCGCGGTTCTTCGTAGCTCGTCGTGATCAGGTCGTTCGCATCGCGTCGTCGGCCGGCTTAGCCGCCGTAACCGGAGAAGCCGGCGCCGTAGCTCGTATTGCTACCGCCGTAGCCGTCACGGCCGTAGCCGCCGTAGCCAAAGCCGCCGTAACCGCCGTAGCCGCGGCGTCCGCCCGGCGTGTTGATGATCTGCGGTTCGGGATAGTACGTCGGGTCGGTCTTGCCCGAGTTCATGTCGCCGCCCGGTTGGCGCGGCAACGTGGCCGGCACCGGGAACGGCGTCGTCGGCGAAACGCCCGGGATCATGCTCGTCTCGTCGCGCACGAGCTTGTCGTCTTGATAGGCGACGTGCTGACGCGACCAACCGCCGCGAAAGATCTCGATCCGGTTCATCTCGGCGATCTTCGGATGCTTGATCCCCAGGATGTCTTCCAGCGTGTACTTGTTCGGCGTGACGGTGCCGGCTCCCTTGTCGCTACGCAGCGCGAGCGACATATCGCCTTGGCCCATGACGGCCTTCACGACGTTCGCTTGATCCGGCGAGACGGCGATCGTGACGCTGACGACCGGGTTGCCGCTGTAGTTCGAACCGCTGCGGCTCGTTTGAATCTGCGGAGTGTTGCGAATATCAAGGTTTCCGTTGTTGCCTTGGCGATTCACTTCGATCCGATCGACGGCCAGCACTTCGACGTTCTCGAGCAGCGTGACGGTGGTGGCCGGGATCTCTGGACGACCGGTCATTGGATCGGCGGCCCGGGTCTTCGCACGGAACAACACGTCGACGAAGCTCCCTTCGACGGTCGAACCGCCGACGGCCGCCAGGTTGTCGATCGGCACCGTCACGGCGCGCATGCCCGGCTTCAGCTTGTCCGACAATTTCGGGCCGGTTCCTTCGGGATACAAGTTCGAGGTCAAGAACGCTTCGCCCGGCTTGACCGCTTCTTGCAGCACGCGGCCGATGATTTGATCGGTCGAGAGCATGGTCTTATCGAGCGGCAGCTTGCGGGCTTGCATGTCGGCTTGAGTCATCGGCACCAGCACCATATCGCCGACGACGATACGACGTCCGGCCGGCAAATCATGGGCCGCCAACGGCACGGCCGTCGTGCGCGGCGCGGCGGGCGGGGGCGGAGCATCGCCCACCAACGCGGCTCGCAAGGCATAGGCCCCCACGAGACCGAACAACACGGCGAAAATGGCAACGGTCATCGTGCCGGTACTAATGCGGGCCATGAGACGAATCCTCTCTCTTAGTCGAAAGCGTGACGTGATCTGTAATGGCGAAGCCGGGCTCATGGTGAGTCGGCGTCGCAATGAATAGGAAACTCTTCGCGAACGAATGAATGGTCGAACGGACGATTGCTTACTCTTTGCGCATGATCGTCTGCGCGACGATCCGGCGATCTCCCAAACCAAAACCAATGAACTTCAACAAGTCGGGGGCGGCCGACTTCATCGGCACCGACACCGTGACGCACACCTCGGGCGCCTCCGGAGTCGCGGGCTTCACGTCGCAGAGGTAGTTATCCACCAGCGACTTTCGGCCCAAATTCAATTCAATGCTGCGACGCACCGCCGTAACGTCGGCCCCGCGGAAACTCGCGGTCCGGCAGCCGGCGGCGGCCGCTTCATTCACCCGTTGACCGGCGGCCCACAACATGCCGACTTCGATCATGGCGAAAATCATCGCCAGCGCGATCGGCAGCACCAGGATCAGTTCCATGCTCAGCACGGCGCCGATCCGGCGACGACCGCAAGTGCGGCGACGGCGGGTTTGTTGGGTGAGACCGGACATGGCGAAGCTTTCTCGAACGATTAGTGCATGAACAGTTGTTCGCGGAACGACCAAGCGAGCACGACCCAAGTGGCCAGCGCCACCGGCACGCCGAAAGGAAGCAACCGACGACGAGTTTTGCGCAGCATCGCCGCATCGTCCGTCGACATTCCTTTGGGACCCTTCTTGGGGTCCTCCGCGGTCAAGTAACGACTCTTCGTTTTGCTCATTCCCTTGTTGATGAGCTGGTACATCAAGAAGCCGGCGCTGAGCACGGCAATGAACGCCGTGCTGACCAAGAAGACGGTCAGCGTGTTCCACGGCCCGAGCCAAGCTCCGACCGCGCCCATCAGCTTGACGTCGCCCGCACCGCCGCCGCCGATCAGCCACAGCACCAGCAAGATGCCGAAGCCGACGCCGAAGCCGGCCAACGCGGTGAGCAAATGACTCCCCATTCCATACCAACCGCCGGTCCAGGCTCCGACCGCGCCGTGATACACGAGCGCCGCCGCAAAAGCCGGTACAGTCAACCGGTTAGGAATCTTCTTTGAACGAAAGTCGCAGACGGCCGCCGTCAGCGTGAAGCCGACGACCGCCGCGATGAGTAACCAAGATGCAATATCCACGTGGGCGGGCCCCGAAAGGTTTACCTAGTCGCTACACATTTAGACTCCACACCAGAACCTAGGTTGCGGTTAGTGCGGGTCAAGCAACGGCAACACCTGTTGCCGGGATTCACCCTCAGTGCAGCCGGGGCCGCAGCACCGTTGCAATCGTTACATCATGCAAACGCACCGACGGCGACGCCGAACCATCGAGTGCAAGTCCGACATGTGTTGCAGGACGTCGACCGCGCACCGGCAACGACGTTGCCGATTCACCACCTCGAACCGGCACACTTCGCACCGTTTCGTCGCGCGAAAAGAATTTCGCAACGACGAAAAGATCGCGTTTCACCGCTGTTTCACGCGATATCTGCCCGCTCCGCCGCACGCCGTTTCGTGTTTGGCACGCCCCGTGCTTTTAAGTGTTTCATCAACCCGCCGCTCACGACGACGGGGAAACGAATCACACGGGAACGCGAAACACATTTCACGGGGAGACGGAATTATGAAGAGCTCGATCAATCGTTTGTGGACCGAAGAGACCGGTGCCATCATCTCGGCCGAAATCATGCTCGTCGGCTCGATCCTGGTGCTCGGCGTGATCGTCGGACTCAAGAGCGTCCGCGACTCGGTCGTCACCGAACTCGCCGACGTCGCTCAGGCCATCTCGAACGTCAACCAAAGTTACTGCTACAGCGGCACCACCGGCCACTCCGCCCACACCGGCGGCGGACAGTTCAACGACGAACAGAACTTCTGCGATTCGAACGGCTACCCCTACGGCGGCCAAGAATCCAAGTGCGTCAACGTCGCCGCCTACGCCTCTTCGGAAAAGTAAGCTAACGAATAAACCGGTCGTAACGACTTCACACCGTCACGACCTCACACGACCTGCCTCCCCCCGTGACGACAGGCCGTCGGATCTTCGGATCCGGCGGCTTCGTCGTTGGTGGAGCAAACTAGAGTTGTCCGTCCTTTGATTTGATCTCCCGCCACGTTCGTCGTCCTTACTTTCCGAGATCCCTATGAGCATTGAAGCCGAACCGCAAGCTTCTTCCTCGACTGCCGCGCCGAGCAAAGAACCGAAGCTGATTCCGGTTCTTAGTTCGCGTTGGGCGTTGCGCGGCGCGCACGTCGCCGTCGTCGGATTGTTCTGCACCCTGTTCATGCTCCTCAATCACTTGCCCTTGCGCAACACCGATCTGTGGGGGCACGTCGTCTTTGGTCGGGCCGTGCTCGATCAGCACGCCGTTCCGACCGTCGATCCGCTGCTGCCCCTCGCCGAAGGGATGCGGATCGTCGACGTGCATTGGCTCTCGCAAACCATCTTCGCCGCGGTCGATCGTTGGGGTGGGCCCGAAGCGCTCGTCGGTCTCTTCACGCTCGTCGTCTGGTCGACCTACGTCGTTCTCGGCCGTACGTTCTTCTTACAAACCAAGTCGCTCGGACTCACCACGCTCTTGACCCTCGCGGTCGTCCTCGTCGGCTGGAGCCGGATCGCCACGATTCGGCCCGAGAACTTCGCGATGCTCCTCTTCGCGGTGTTGCTCTGGATGCAATTCGGTCGCCGAGCGCGCCGCGCCGAGTCGGTGCTGACCGACGACACCCGCGGCGATGCACTGCTGTGGGTCGGCATTCCGCTCGTCGCCGGGCTCTGGGCCAACTTGCACGGTTCGTTCCCTATCGTCGTCGGGACTTTGGGTTGCTTCTGGTTCGGCCGCGTCGTCGAGGTCGCTTGGCACGAGCGGAACTTCAAGGCAGTCTTCACCGATCGCGAAATGCGGCGGCAACTCTATTGGCTCGAACTCGCACTCGCGGCAACGCTCGTCAACCCGTACGGCATCGACGCCTGGATCGAGGCGGTTCGCTTCTCGTCGAATCTCAACCTGCGCGAGATCGTGGAATGGTCGCCGCTCGTCGTCATCGGCATTGGAGGGCGTGAATTCGCCGTCGCCTGCGTCGTGCTGGCCGTCATCCTGCGGCACAGTCGCCAGGCGATGAACCCGGCCGACGTTCTCTTGCTGGCTCTGTTCGGCTTCGCGGCCGTCATGCAGATCCGCATGAGCGGCTGGTTCGCCGCCGTCTGGGGTGTGACGATCGCTCCCCACTTGGCCGACGTCGTCGGTCGTTGGTTTCAACGCGCCGAATCGGCGGCCTTGGTCGACGAGGAAGAGATCGACACCACCGACTATCGCACTCCCGCACTCCGCTATCGCAATACGCTGCTCTGCATCGTGATGATCTGGTTGACCTTCGCCTTCTCGACGTTCAGCCGACCGTTGCTCGGCGGAGCGCCGCGTCCGCAGGAAACGTTGTTGGGCGATACGACGCCGATCCGCGCCGGAGACTTTCTCAAAGCCTCGAAGCTCTCGGGGCTCGCCTTTAACCCGCAGCATTGGGGCGACTGGCTCGGCATGAACGCGCCGTCCGGTCTCAAAATGTTCGCCACGACGAATATCCACCTGATGCCGCGCAACGTGTGGCTCGACTATCTCCGCGTCCTCCGCGGCGACACCGGTTGGGACTCGACGCTCGACAAATACAATGTCCGCGTCCTGATCGTCGACAAGAAAGACCAAGCCACGTTGCTCCATGCTTTGAAGACCGCCCCGGATTGGGTGCGAGTCTTTGAAGACGACCAAGCCATGATTCTGCGCCGCAAATCGGCGCAGCCCGCCGCGGCGCAACCCGCCGCCTCGACCGCCGCCGCTCATCCGTAAACGATCCGGAGTTTTTCGTCATGCACGAACGTACCGATACGACGTACGCCGCGAGCCGCACCTCGGGCGTTGCCAAGTTCTTAATCCTGCAAGCGGTGCTCATCGCCTTGGGCGCCGCCTGGGCGACGGCGCGCGTCCGCGAGCAAAACCTGGCCGCCGCGCTGCCCGAGCTGCGTCCTGTACCGCTCGATATTCGGCCGACCTACGACTACCCCGTCGTCGTCAGCGACGACCAACTCTCACGCGTGCTGACCAAGCTGCGGCCGAGAAACAACGGCCCGAAGACGAAGTTGAACTACATCGACCACGCGCTCCGCTTCTGGACCGCGAAGGCGAAGTTCAAAGACCCGGCGTACTTCAGCGGCGAACAGATGCGCGGCATTCTGACCGACAATCGCCAGTTCGTCGCGCTCTACGGAACCCAAACGCCGCCGCTGCTCATCGACGCGCCGAACGGCGTGCGAGTTCGGATGCAAGACGGCCTGGCGACGTCGAGTCACGACGACCACACGATGGCAGGACTCGCCGAAGTCGGCACGCCGCTCGATTTTCCCGTCGTCACGCCGACGCACAAGACCGACTATCGCGCGATGGTCGATCAAGCACTGCTCGACTTCAGCTTGAATCAGGTCGAATACGAATGGTCGGCCGCCACGTTCGCGTTGCTGATGTCATCGCGGAACGACTGGATTACGAGCGAAGGGCAGCAGATGAACTTCGACCGCATCGCCCGCCGGATGATGCGTGAAGAGTTGCCCCGCGGCGTTTGCTTCGGCAATCACCGCCTGTACACGCTGACGTTGCTGCTCCGCGTCGATGCGGAACAGAAGATATTGAGCCCCGTCGTGCGAACCGAAATCACCGACTTCCTGATCGGCATGACGGCGAAGCTCGTGCAACATCAGCACGTCGACGGTTTCTGGGACGGCAAATGGCCGCTCCGTCCCGCTTCGTCCGACGTGAAAGAGATGAGCAGCGGCGATCTCATGACCGATCGCATTCTCGCGACCGGCCATGCTTTGGAATGGTGGGCGATGGCTCCGGCCGAATGCCACCCGCCGCGCGAGACGCTGGCGAAGGCCGGCCAATGGATGGTCCGGACCGTCGAGAATCTCACGCCCGAACAGGTCGACAGCTACTACACGTTCCTCACGCACGCCGGTCGTTCGCTCGCCCTGTGGCGCGGCAAACTGCCGAACGAAGTGACGTTGCTGGAGTAATTCGGCTAGACGACCTCGTAGCCCTTCCGCTGTTCGCGCTTCTGGAACGAGCGGGCCTCGTCGTCGCCGACGATCTCCTCGGCCTGCGGGTCCCACTTCAGCGAACGATTCAGCCGCAGCGCGATGTTGGCCAAATGACAGGTCGACATCGCGCGATGATGCGACGCCACGTCCGAGACCGGCAGCCCACGGTCGCGCGTGCAGTCGATGAAGTTGGCCATGTGCGAATCGCGCGGCTTGCCGTGCCGTAGCTTAGCAAACACCTCGTCGGCAATCGGCTTCGCCTTCAGTTCGTCGACGGCCGCGCCCGCGAGTTTGCCGCGATTGACGAGGATTTTCCCCTTCTCGCCTTCGAACAAAATGCCGTTGTCGAAGCCGAGATCCTGGGCGTTGTCGCGGATGTTCAACTCGACGCCGTCGGCCGTCTTCGCGAGCACGTGGAACGTAATCGCCGTGTTGTACATGTCGTCGACGGTCGGCATCCCCTTCTCGAACGGCACCGGATGATCGCATGAGAGGACTTCGAACGACGTCGGACCCGAGGCATCGAGTCCGAGCGCCCATTGGGCGATGTCGACGTGATGCGCGCCCCAGTCGGTCATCTTGCCGCCGGAGTATTCGTACCACCAACGGAACTCATAGTGAGCCCGTTCTTTGATGTAATCGACCTTGGGACATTGCCCGAGCCACAGATCCCAGTTGAGTTCCGGCGGCGGATTCGTTTTGGTGAGCTTCTTGCTCCGCGGCGCGCCGCCGATGGCGCACGTAACACGATTCACCTTGCCGATCCGACCGTCGCGCACCATCGCAACGGCCGTGATGAACATGTTGTTATATTCGCTTCGCTGTTGCGTGCCGACCTGCATCACGCGGCCGGTCTCCTTCACGACCTTTGAAATGATCTTGCCTTCGTCGATCGTCAGCGTCAGCGGCTTCTCGCAGTAGACGTCCTTGCCGGATCGCAGCGCGTCGATGGCGATCTTCACGTGCCAATGGTCGGGCGTGCCGATCGTCACGAGGTCGATATCCTTGCGATCGAGCAGCTTGCGATAGTCTTCATAGAGTTCAGCCTTCCCTTGGCCGAGCCCCTTCGGGTCATTCGCCTTCTCGCGACGCGTCCGATCGGCGTCGCACAGCGCCACGATGTCGCCGTACTTCTGCGCGTTCTTGGCAATGCCCGTGCCGCGACCGCCGAGCCCGATCGAACCGATGCGGGGCCGATCGTTTTTCGACTTCGTCTCGTCGGCCAGCGTTCGCGGCGTCGAGTAGAAATACGGGGCGGCGGCGATACCGGCGGCGGCCGATTGCAAAAAACGGCGACGGGCGAGCGACATAGTCTGTCTCCTGAAGGGGGTGCGGACTCAGAATAAGCGGCCGTCCGGCGCGATGCAAACTTCACGGTCCCCTGGCATCCCTACCTCCGCTCTCTCGACGTCCTTCGCGGCTAGATGAGCACCGGCTTCCCCAAGCGTCGTCGTACCGGCACGAATTGGCCCGCGTGCATCATCGGATGCATGCCGATCAGCGTGAGCATGTTGCTCACCTTCGGAAAAACGTTCCGCATCCGCTCGGGGCCCGGCTTTTCGAGATCGGCGTCGGTCAGCGACTCGATCATCTTCCACGAGGCGGCCCGAACTTTTTCGTACAGCTCCAAATACTGCTGCTTGGTGTAGAACTTCGTCGGATCATCGCTACCGGCCGTTTCCTTGGTGTGGGCTTCGGCAAAGCCGGCGGGAAGTTCCAGGCCGCTCCCCGGCGAGATCAAGTTCTGCAAACTGACTTCGGAGCTGACGAGATGGCCGAGTTGCCAGGCCAAGTGATTGCAGCCCGGCCCCGGGCGCTGCATTAGATCGGCGTCGCTCAAGTCGTTCGTATATTGCTGCAGGATGAACAAGCCCAGGTCCATCGTCTGCTTCAGCATCTGCTTGCCGTCCATGTTCGATCCCTCTTCGTTTAAGAAACGTTCTCTCGATCAGACTTCATCGCCGCATTATTCCATTCGCACGCCGACCGACAGCAGCAGATTGGCGAAACGTTGCATGTCGGCGGTCTGCACGGTCAGCACGTGGTCGGGCGTTTCGACGTGCTTATAAAAATCCCACTTGTCGATCGGCTCGAGCTTTAAGTTCAGGCCCGACTTTTTCAGCACCTCACGGTACTCGTTCCACACCGGCGGGTCGCCGCTGAGCGTGTAGGGATCGTCGGCCGGGTACATCATCGTGTTCACGCGGTCGATCGGCACGGCGGACAGAATCGCCTCCAACACTTGCGTGCAATTCACCACGCCGGGCGAGAGATTCAGACACACGACCTCGGCGTTAGGGCCCTTCTTCGTCGACGACGGATAGTGACCGTCGGCAATCAAGATAGTCGCATGATGCCCGGCCCGGCCGAGAATTTCGTTCAATTGCGGATGAATGAGTTTGTGCAGCAGCATATGAGAGTAGGCAGTAGGCAGAGGGCAGTAATGGAACGGGCGAACTTTTAGCTTACAGCGGCGTTTACGTTTCGTGCGCTCGTCGGGCGTGCGCGACTTCAGGCCTCATCGCCGCGCACCCCTATTGGGGAACCTTCGTAGTGCGCGGAAACGACCTTCCTCACCGCGCACGCTGCGCAAGTTTGATTGACGTAAGTCATGAATCGTCACTCCTCGTTCTCGACGTCAAAGTGTTTACCTGGCGACGACGAGCACGACCTACCTTACCGCAAGCGGGTCGCCGTTCAACCCGGTTTTAGCCAGGCGAGCCGGCCATCGCGGCATCGCGGACCGCTTGCAGCACGCTCATATTCGCCGTGCCGTCTTCGGCCGGATGTTCGAGCTTGCCTGCCGCGACGGAACGAGCGAAGCACGACAACATCTCGGCGTACTGATCGCCTGCGCCGAAGCGAATCGTTTCGAGTCCGTGGTTTGTGTGATGAAGCAGGACCGACTCCTCGGCAGGAAGCACGCCGGCGGGAAACTCCAAGGAGCCGGCCGTCCCGACGATTTCGAATCGGTTTCGCGGCGGGCATTCGAAGCTGCAATCGAGCAGGGCCGTCACGTCGTCCGGAAAGCGGAGCAGCATCGAGAGGGTCGAGTCGACGCCGGGCGAAAAGTATTTGCCGCGCGCGACGATCTCCGTCGGCTCGCTCTGCGTGAAGGTCCGCGCGATATTGATGCCGTAACAGCCGAGATCAAACAGCGCTCCGCCGCCGCGAGCCGCATCGAGCCGCCAGTCGCTGCGGTCGATGTCGAACGAAAAATCCATCTTCACGAGTCGCAGTTCGCCGAGCTTGCCGTCGGCCAGCAGCTTACGCGCATGCGCGACCCGCGGGTGATGCCGCCACATGAACGCTTCCATCAGCACGACGCCGGCCTTGCGACAGGCGTCGCTCATCAACATCGCCTGCGCGACGTTCAGAGCCAGCGGCTTTTCGCAGAGCACGTGCTTGCCGGCCTCGGCAGCCCGCTCGGTCCAGGGCAAATGCAGTTCGTTCGGCAGCGGGATGTAGACCGCGTCGATCTCCGGATCGGCGAGCAACGCTTCGTACGAGTCGTAATGTTTGGGAATACCGAATTCGGCCGCCCACGCGGCAGCCGTCGCGCCGTTGCGACCGGCGAGGGCCGTGATCTCGACGGACGACGACTTCCGCGCCGCCGCGACGATCGCTCGCCGCACGATTCGCGCACAACCGAGAATTCCGAGACGCAACATGGTTTAGCCGCCGGGCTTGCCCGGCGCTCTGGAGCGGGTAACGCGCGGGGTCGAGCCCCGCGGCTAAATGAAAACGGACCTCAATAATTCAGACGTTGACGGAACGGGTCGTCGAGTCGAGCATAGTACCATGTC
>CAMCTH010000018.1 GCA_945877965.1 Planctomicrobium piriforme
GTTTCTCAGCGCGAACGATCGGAGCCGATGGTGTACGATCCGGTCGCGCGTCGAGCATGGGACGTACGCGATCGATGAGGTGATCCAGGACCCGCGATGGGACACGATCGATGCCGTCAAACACGACGACGCCGGTCGGGCCGCACCGCAGGCGAACGTCGGGCATGTCTATTCGAGCAAGCCGCCGCTGTTGGCAACGTTGCTGGCCGGCGAATATTGGCTGATCTATCGGTTGACGCCGTACTCGCTGGCGACGCATCACTATGGCGTCGCGCGATTCATGCTGCTGACGATCAACGTGCCGCTGCTGGTGGGGATGTGGTGGTTGCTGGCGCGATATGTCGAGCGCTATGGCAAGACCGATTGGGGGCGGCTCTTCGTCATGGCGTGCGCCGTCTTCGGGACGATGCTGACGACGTTCGCCGTCGTGCTGACGAACCATCTGATCGGCGCGGCGTTTGCGATGTTCGCGTTCGATGGATTGGTGCGGATCGTCGTCGAAAAAGATCTGCGGCCGCGACGCTTTGTGCAGGTCGGCTTCTGCGCGGCCTTCACGGCCGCCAATGAGTTGCCGGCTTTGTCGTTCTTTGCTCTCAGCGGTTTGCTGCTGTTGTGGACGGCGCCGCGACTCACGCTCACCGCCTTCGCGCCGGCGGCGCTCGTCGTCGCGCTCGCTTCGTTCGGCACCAACTATGCGGCCCACGGAACGTTGGTGCCGCCGTACGGTCAGCGGACGCCGGGCAACAACTGGTACGAGTTCGAGTATCTCCGCAAAGGAAAGGTTCGCACGAGCTATTGGTCGGCGAACGCTGCACGCGGTGCGGTCGATTTCGGCGAGCCGTCGGTCGGCAAGTACGTGCAGCACGCGACGGTCGGGCATCACGGCATTTTTTCGCTCACGCCGTTTTGGCTGCTGACGATTTTTGGAGCGTATCGGACATTGCGGACCCCGGGTCAGCCGCTGCGGACCGTCATGGCGGTCGTCGCCGTCACCTCGCTCGTTTGTATCGCGTTTTACCTCGCGCGACCGCAGCTCGATCGAAACTACGGCGGGCTGAGTTGTTGCTTCCGTTGGGTCTTGTGGTTTGCCCCGCTTTGGCTTGCCGCGATGTTGCCGGCCGCCGATGCCGCTGCGGAATCGCGCAAGCTCCGCGGCGTTTGTCTCGCGCTGCTTGCCGTCGCCGTGATTTCGGCGAGTTACCCGACGTGGAACCCTTGGATGCAGCCCTGGCTGGCCGATGCTTACGATCAGGTAGCGAACTGAGCGCGTTGCCTTTCCGAGCCGCGCACGTCAGTGAGCGGTTCTGTGAATCGTCGCTTGTGAATGCACCGCTTACTGACGTGCGCGGCTCGGACGGAAGCGCTTTCAGTTGCCGTTCAAGTCAAAAACGTTGACATCCTCGCGGTTCCCGTCGACACTACAAACTGTCGGCCCCCTGCCCTGCCCCGCCTCGCTTTGTCTCCCGCCCCCTGCCCCGTCGGAGCTTCGTCCGCCATGAGCGACACCCCTTCGCCGAACGATTCGTCTGCGCAAAACGTCTCGCGACGCACGATCTTGAAAACGTCGGGCGAAGCGGCTCTGGCTGCTTCGATCCTCAGTGCAGCGTCGTCGGCCGAGGCCGGCATCCGTAAGCCGCGCAAGAAGCTCCGCGTACCGAAGGTTCATGTCGCGCAAGACAGCACGATCCGGATCGCGCTCGTCGGTTGCGGCGGACGCGGCACGGGGGCGGCGATCAACGCGCTGACCGTCGCCAACGGTCCGATCGAATTGGTCGCCGTCGCCGACGTCTTTCAAGAGAAACTCGACGGCACGATCAAGAACATCGCCCTGCAATCGGAAAAGCTGAAGCTCCCCGGCAAAGTCGACGTCCCGAAAGAACGGCAATTCATCGGCTTCGATGCCTATCAGAAGGCGCTCGACTGCTTGCGGCCGGGCGACGTCGCGATCTTTGCCACGCCGCCCGCGTTTCGCTGGGTCCACTTCGGCTATGCGATCCAAAAGAACCTCAACGTCTTCATGGAGAAGCCGGTCACGGTCGACGGCCCGACGAGTCGCCGCATGTTGGCGCTGGGCGAAGAGTCGGTGAAGCGGAATCTCAAGGTCGGCGTCGGCCTGATGTGCCGTCACTGCATCGCCCGGCAGAAACTGCACGACTACATCGACCAAGGGGCGATCGGCGACATCATCCTGATGCGGGCTTATCGCCAGGTGGGACCGACCGGCAGCGCGTTCTGTCCGCCGATGCCGAAGACTTGGACCAAGGGCGAACTGATGTATCAGATTCGCAACTTCCACGCCTTCTTGTGGGCGTCGGGCGGCGCGTATAGCGACTTCTTGATCCACAACATCGACGAATGCTGCTGGATGAAGAACGCCTGGCCGGTGAAGGCCGAGGCGTCGGGCGGGCGGCATTTCCGCATGAATTACGTCGATCAAAACTTCGATAGCTACTCGGTTTCGTACACCTTTGCCGACGGCGCGAAGCTGCAACTCGAAGGCCGCACGATGCCGGGCTGCAAAAGCGAATTCGCCAGCTATGCACACGGTACGCGCGGGTCGGCCGTCATCTCGACGGCGGGCCACTCACCGGCGAAGTGCAAGATCTATCGCGGCCAGAACATGACCGACAACGACTTGGTTTGGAGCTTCACAGGCAAGGAGCCGAAGCCGTACGAATTGGAATGGGAGCATCTGATCGACGCCATCCGCAGCGATCGGCCATACAACGAAGTGAAACGCGGGGTCGAAGCAAGCATCGTGACGTCGATGGGTCGCATGGCCGCGCATACCGGCAAGGAAATCTCCTTCGACGACATGCTGAACTGCGAGCATGAGTTCGCCCCGGACGCCGACAAGCTGACGCTCGACGGGCCGCCGCCGATCGTGGCCGACAAGAACGGTCTCTACCCGATGCCGCAGCCGGGGATCATTACCAAACGCGAGTACGCGTGAGCGCGCCCCGCGGCTGAATAAGACATTCTGCACCCTTTTCGCTGGGAAACGGCCCCTTGACTCCCCCCGGGGAAGTCCCGTAGTATCTGTGGTTTCCGTTTCGCGTAGCCCTTCGCTCCGGTAATCGTCATGGCCGTACCTAAACGCCGTCAAAGTAACGCCCGCACCGGTACCCGCCGGGCTCACGATCAAAAGAAGCCCAAGCAGTTGCATTACTGCCCCAAGTGCAGCACGGCCCTGCCGTCGCACGTGATTTGCCCGCAATGCGGCTATTACATGGGTCGGGTCGTCGTCGAGACCGAAGACGCGGCCGAGTAGTTTACTCGCCGTGATCGGAACTCGTCCCTGCCGGCCTGCGGAAGGATTGGCTTTCTTCAGGCTCGTGTCGGTCAGCCGGACGGCGTCTGTCATCAGGCGGCGTCTGCCCTTAGGACTCCGCCCGTGAGCAAGATCGCCTTTTTGTTTCCCGGTCAGGGAGCCCAATCGGTCGGCATGGCGCAAGCGCTGTGCGAATCGCTGCCTGCCGCGCGGGAACTCTTTGATCGCGCCGCCGGCGTGCTCGGCTACGATCTCGCCTCGCTCTGCTTCAACGGCCCGGCCGAGGAACTCGACTCGACCGTTCGGAGCCAGCCGGCGCTGTTCGTCAGCAGCTTGGCGGCACTCGAAAGCCTCCGGGCGCAAACACCCGATGTGGTGCTTTCTTGCGAGGCGACCGCCGGACTGAGCCTGGGCGAGTACACCGCGTTGGTCTTCGCGGGCGTGATGGAATTTGAAGACGGCCTGCGATTGGTGCAAACGCGCGGAACCGCGATGCAACAAGCCGCCGACGCCACGCCGAGCGGCATGGTGAGCATTCTCGGACTCGACAAAGCCAAAGTCGAAGCGCTCTGCGCCGAGGCCCGCGAGAACGACATCCTCGAAATCGCCAATCTGCTCTGCCCCGGCAACATCGCCGTCTCGGGCGAAAACGCCGCTTGCGAACGTGCGGCCGAGTTGGCTCCGAAACTGGGCGCGATGAAGGCGGTGCCACTGGCCGTCGCCGGCGCGTTCCACACCAAGATCATGCAGAGCGCCGTCGCGAAGCTGGCGCAAGCCTTGGCCGACGTGCCGATGAAACGACCCGAGATTCCGGTGATTTCAAACGTCGACGCCCAACCGCACGACGATCCCGAAGAGATTCGCGATCTGCTGGTGCGGCAAGTCGTGTCGCCGGTTCGCTGGGAAGATTCGATGCGGTATCTGCTGGCGGGCGGCTACAACCAGTTCTACGAAATCGGCCCGGGCCGCGTGCTGCGCGGTCTGCTGAAACGAATCGATCGCGCCGCGAATTGCGAGAGCGTGAGTGCGTAGAGAGTGGCGGGTGGTTAGTGGCTAGTGGCCAGTAACACCGGCAGCCTTTCATCCCTGCTAGCCACTAATCACCGTCCACTAGCCACTTCCGAGGAGCAACGCATGGCCCGCCCCGAAACGCCGACTGGCGAAATCACCGTCGATCTCAAAGGACAAACGGCCCTGGTGACCGGCGCGTCGCAAGGCTTGGGCAAAGCGATTGCGATCGCCTTCGGCAAGGCCGGCGCGAACGTCGCCTGCGTTGCCCGCAATGCCGCGAAGCTGAAAGAGACGGTCGACGCAGTCCTGGCCGCCGGCGGCACCGCCGAAGCCTTTGCTTGCGACGTGACGCAAGGGACGGCCGTCGATCAGGTAGTCGAGCAAGTCGTCGGCAAGTTCGGCGGCCTGCAGATCATCGTTAACAACGCGGGCATCACTCGCGACACCCTGCTGCCGCGCATGAGCGATGAGCAGTGGGACGAAGTGATCAACACGAACCTCCGCGGGGCGTTCCTCTTCACTCGCGCCGCCAGCCGCGTGATGATGTCGGCCCGCTACGGCCGGATCATCAACATGGCCAGCGTCTCGGGAGCCGTCATCGGCAACCCAGGCCAGGCCAACTACTCGGCCTCGAAGGCGGCGTTGCACGGTTTCACCAGGACGGTCGCCCGCGAATTGGCCGGCCGCAAAGTGACGGTCAACGCCATCGCGCCGGGCTTCATCGAAAGCGAAATGACCAAGGCCTTGGGCGACGCAATTCTGGACGAAGTGCAGAAGCGAATCCCGGCCAAGCGGTTGGGCAAGGCCGAAGACGTCGCCCAAGCGGCGTTGTTCCTGGCGAGCCCGGCCGCATCGTACATCACCGGCCAACTGCTGGTGGTCGACGGCGGCATGACTTGCTAGCTCGTCGCAGCGGTCGTTCTCTCGACCGTGCTGAACGGGTTCGGCCTCGTGAATCGACTAAAAACGATTAACAGCCAAACGCCGCGAGAGCCGATTGACGTCTGGACACGTGCAGGAAAAGTCGTTATATCTTCACCTTCCTTACGGAAACCCTCTATCTTCGTAGGGTTTACGTCGTTCGGGCGGGTTCGAAATAGAGGACTTTTTCTCGCTTAGGCCTCGCGGTCGAGCGGGGAATTTGGACAATTTAAGTTCGGTTTGAGTTACGGTCGGTTTGTGGAACGGAATCAAATCGGGTCGGCGAGTGCCGGCCTGTTGTCAGCTTCTTTGGGACGGTGGAGGACTCGACGGTGGCCTCGGTTCAAGAACGTGTGATCGATATTGTGGCGGAACAGTTAGGCGTCAACAAAGACCAAGTGAGCCGCGAGACGTCGTTCGTGAACGACCTCGGTGCGGATTCGCTCGATACGGTCGAGTTGGTGATGGAACTCGAAGAAGAGTTCGACATCAACATTCCGGACGACGCCGCCGAGAAGATCCAAACGGTCGGTCAAGCGATCGAATTCATCGAACAATCGCAAGCTAACGCGAATAAATGAAACGCCGCGTCGTTCTCACCGGTCTCGGCGCGGTCACCGGCCTGAGCTGCAAGGTCCCGGATCTTTGGAACCGGATCTGTGCGGGCGAAAGCGGCGTCGGGCCGATTACGCTGTTCCCCACGACCGGCTTCAAAGTGCTGTTCGGCGGTGAAGTCCGCAATTGGACGACTGAAGGCTATGTGAGCCTGAAGGACGCCAAGCGGATCGACCGCTTTACGCAATTTGCCATGGTCGCCGGCATCGATGCCGTGAACGACTCCGGACTCGATTTCACCAAGGAAGACCCGTATCGCTGCGGCGTCATCCTGGGCTCGGGCATCGGCGGTCTGAACGAGATCGAAGAGCAGCACACGCGGCTCTTGGAAAAAGGCCCGGACCGCGTCTCGGCCTTCACGATTCCGAAGCTGATGGTGAACGCCGCCGCGGGGCACGTTTCCATTCAGTACGGTCTCCGCGGGCCGAGTGCGGCCGTGGCGACCGCGTGTGCCAGCGCCGCCAACGCCATCGGCGAGGCGATGAAGACCATCCAATACGGCGACGCCGAGATCATGATCTCCGGCGGAACCGAAGCGGCCCTGACGCCGATGGGCATCAGCGGCTTCGCCAACATGCGAGCCCTGTCCGAACGCAACAACGACCCGACGAAGGCCAGCCGGCCGTGGGACAAAGACCGCGACGGTTTCGTTCTGTCGGAAGGGGCTGGCGTCTTGGTACTCGAAGAACTTGAGCACGCGCAAGCTCGCGGTGCCCGGATCTACGCCGAGTTGCTCGGCTACGGTTGCTCATCGGACGGCGGACACATTACGCAGCCCGATGAAAACGGCACCGGTGCCGCCAAGGCGATGTCTTATGCCCTGCGCGACGCCAAGCTGAACCCGGCCGACGTCGGCTACATCAACGCTCACGGCACGAGTACGCCGCTGGGCGACAAAGCCGAAACGATGGCTGTCAAATCGGTCTTCGGCGACTGGGCTAAGAAGGTGAGCATCTCCAGCACCAAGAGCCAACTCGGCCATTTGCTGGGAGCCAGCGGCGGCGTGGAACTTGTCCTGAGCGTGTTGGCGATGCAGCACAACCTGGTGCCGCCGACGATCAACCTCGAAACGCCCGACGAAGGTTGCGACCTCGACTACACGCCGAACGTCCCGCGCGAGCGGAAGCTCGACGTGGTGATGTCCAACAGCTTCGGCTTCGGCGGCCACAACGCGTCCATCATCGCAGGCCGGTTGAAGTAGAGCCAAGTCGCGAGTGCGCCTTGTGCAACTGACGATCTCACTCGCAGAGTATGAGATCTTCGTTACCGCGGAGTCGCCGGACATTCCTCGTTACGACGTTCGATCTGCGGATAACGTCTGCTCCCTGAATGAGGAATTCTTTTTAGGCGACGCGTCGTATCGTCCGTCGTCGTGCCATCGAGTTGAAATCAGGCATGGCAAGACGGTGATTGCCTGTCGCGTAATTCTGGCAAACGGCGGTGCCGGCGGCGTTAACTCTCACTCTGCATTGGTGCACGACGAGTGCTGTTTCGTGGCGGTTGGGCCGTATGTTTGTGCACTGTCGCTGCCGTCGCTGAAATTGATTTGGTATACGAAAGCCGACCCGGCGACTTGCTTTGGCGTTTACGATGCCCCGGCGTTCCAAAGCATCGTTTCACACGGCGAACTTGAGATGGCGCGTTTGAATTATTCGGGCAAGGTACTCTGGACGGCATCCGGCAGAGACATTTTCTCGGAAGGGTTTGAACTTTACGAGCGGCATGCTGAAGCGGTTGATTTTTACGGCGCGCGATACCGCTTCGATATCGAGACAGGAAGATACGAGATCATTGCGCCCTAAGCGGCAATGCATATATGCCCATAACCGCCAAGATCGTCATCACTATTCTTGTTGTGCTGTGGACGATCTTCCTCTGCACGAAGGGGCGGTGGTGTTTGACCTGGTTTCACGACAGCATCTGGTGTCGCCGCGGCAATCTAATCGGCGAGATCGTGTTTACTCAGGACGGTGAAATCCGACCGCTCGGCGTGATCGTCGTCTACGGCTCAATGCTCGGCCTCCTGTGGTTCGTCGACTAATCCGTTCACTCACTGTCTGGAGTCAAAGGCGAACGAGGGACCGCTTACGGACACGCGTTCTGCACGTCGCAAATTATTGATGTCTACGCAACGAATGACCTCGTGGCGTCCAACGGAAGCCACGGATCGTCCGGCTTCGCGTTGCTTCGCCGGGGTCAGTCGACGCGCAGGCATGAACAAGCATCGTGATCGACAAATGTTACAACTTCGAGCGAAAGCCTATCGGGGCAATTGCGCATTTGTGACTTGCGTCGACGGATGCTTAATGTTGGTGACTTAACGGTCTCCGTAATCCGGTGTGAATGCTCTTACCAAGTCGCTTTCGCGACCGACCTCTTGCTGTGAGAGAAGTGCTCCCAGTTCTTCTCTTCGCCGGGTGACTGAATAGATCGCCTCCTCGGATTGAGCAGAGTTGGCGACGATGTCGTCGCATCACACGGGCTTCACCTTTTCCAACCGCATATGGGAAATACGAAGTATGCTTCACGGCTCAACGAAAACAGCCCAGGGATTTTGGTCCCTGGGCTGCTTTCGTTTTGACGATCGTGAACGAGCGTTAGGCTCGATTGCGATATTGATTTATCGATACTGTGTGGCCGGATACGGCGAGGTCGTCGGCGGATAGACCGTGGCCGGGCCGGGTTGTCCGGCGGGGGCGGCAGTCGCCGGGACCGGGGCCGGATAGCGGCTTGCCGTCGCCGGCGGTGCGGCCGATGCCGTGACCGTCGGTTGAGCAGCAGCCGGATAACCGGTCGTTGCACCCGGATAGGTGCTGGTCGTGCCGGGACGATACGCCGGCGGAGCGGACGCCGTCGTGGCGGCATACGGAGCTGCGCCGGGCGGGTTCAGTCCGGTCGTTCCGCCGGCCGGAAGAACTTGGCTGGCCGTCGATCGCGAGGCGGTGCCTGCGGTCGCCGCGCCGGACGTGTTCGCCGGTGCATACGGAGCGGCCGAAGCGGTAGCCGTGCCCGAGGTGTTGGCCGGTGCGTACGGCGAGATGCCGGACGGCGGAGCGGCAGAAGCCGGATAACGGCTGGTCGGCGGTGCGGCACCGTACGGGCTCGCACCCGGAGCGGCGGCGGCTGAGGCGGTCAGCGCGGCCGGAGGAGCCACGGCGGCGGCGTAGGGGTTGGCCGTCGGTGCTCCGGTAGTCGGAGCCGATGCGGTCGCGCCCGGATACGTCGGGTTGTAGTAGGCCGGCTGCGGCGACGTGGCCGGACGAGTCGCCGCGGCGTAGGGATTAGTGCCGGCCGTCGTTGCCGGAGGGGGAGCACCGTACGAAGCCGGAGCGGCTCCGTAGGGCGACGAACCCGGTTGAGCGGCATAGTTGACCGGTGCGGCACCGCCGGCAAATGAACCGCCCGCCGGAGCGCCACCGGCACCGACCGAGGCGGTCGATGCGTATTGGTTGCCGCCGACCGAGCCGGGAGCGCGGCTTCCCGCGCCGCCGTTGTAGTTGTTCGCCAAGGGAGCCGGGCTCGTCGTGCTCGACGGCAGCGCGGCCGTGCCGTTTGCCGGAGGCAAGTTCGGCGGCGTGCTCGAATAGGTGCTGCCCGGGGGCGACGCCGAAGCGCTCGACCACGGCCAGAGCTTGGGCCACTTGGCTCCGCCCGAGGCGCAGCCGGTGAGACTGAGGCAACAACTCAAAATGACGAAATTCTTCGCCCAGCACGCTCGCATGGGAAGCGTCCTTTGCAAAATCACGCCGGTTAACGAGACGCAGCGTCGCGACTCCGTGTCGCGATAATTGCCGCGCGTCGTGCGGGCCGTGAGACGTGTGTTTCGGAAGTGACTCATCCGCCGCGCTTCGTGCGTCGGCCGATGAGCGAGATCGAGCATGTTCCTGCGCTGCGATGAAGCAGGCCGCGGCTGCGAATGAATCGCAACCCACGTACAAAACTCCACCGCAGTGGGGCGGGAGTATAGCGAGCGCGGCGCGGCGGTCAACGTCAGTTTAGGACGGATACCGATGAAATATTAAGAATTTACATCGCCGGCAGGGCCGGCAGGCGCATAAAAAATCAGAAGTCGAAAATCAGACGTCAGAGAGGATCGATCGCAGCACGCGATCGTCTCTGGACTTCCAACGTTCGACTTCTGATTTCTAACTTTTGATTTCTGACTTCGTTACGCCGTGGCCTTGGCGTACCGTTCGCCGACCTTGGCCCAGTTGATGACGTTGAAGAACGCGGCGGCGTAATCGGCGCGGCGGTTCTGATAGTTCAAGTAATAAGCATGTTCCCACACGTCGAGCCCGAGCAACGGCGTGTTGCCGGTCATCCACGGGCTGTCTTGGTTCGGCAGCTTCTCGATGATGACCTTCTTGTTCTTGTCCAAGCTCAGCCAAGCCCAACCGCTGCCGAATTGGCCGAGGGCCGCCTTAACGAAGTCTTCTTTGAACTTGGCGAAGCCGCCGAGGTCCTTCGTGATCGCATCGGCAATCGGGCCGGTCGGCTCGCCGCCGGCGTTCGGCGCCATGATCGTCCAGAAGATCGAGTGGTTCGAGTGTCCGCCGCCGTTGTTGCGCACGACGGTGCGGATCGCTTCCGGCACCTTGTCGAGGCTCTTGATGAGATCGCAGACCGATTGGTTGCCCAAATCCGTGTCCTTGATCGCGTTGTTCAGATTGGTGATGTACGTCTGGTGATGCTTCGTGTGATGGATTTCCATCGTCTTGGCATCAATGTGCGGTTCCAGGGCGTTGTAGGCGTACGGCAATGCGGGCAGCGTGTATTCCGGCATGACGATTCACTCCAGGCCGCCGCAACGGCGACCGACGAGACATAGAAGGCGGAACAAGATTTCCGCCGAACATACCGCAATCCGACGCGGTTTTCAATCGGCCGAGCGGTCCGTCGACGACGACGAGATTCCCACTTGCAAGGTGTCGGGGTCGAAATGCCGCGACCGCACAAGCGTCAGGTTGCGAAACGATCAGATTGATCGCCAGACGGCAACTTCGGTGCTTTAGTGAGCCGAAGTTTGAGCTTCGTTCGTGCCGCCGCCGGCGAAGAGGCCGACGAGGTTGTGCCAGAGTCCGCCGGCTTCTTCCGTCACCGCTTCGACGCCGCCGACGTCGACCGCCAAGAGGTACGACCGCAAGCTGACGACCAACTGGCGGGCTCGCTCCAACGCGTCGGCCGTCCGACGTTCGCGGCTCTTCAGCGGGCTGATACTGACGGCAATTCGCGTGCGCTTGAAGACGGCCCGCGGATTGTTTTCCGGTGCGAACGACTCTTCGTGCAGCGAAATGTCCATGATGAGACGAATGCTGCGATCGGCGCCGCGGCGGAACAGCGGGCCGCCTTTCTCGCCGTCGAGCCGCAGTTGCACGCGGTTCCGATCGGTGAGCAGAATATCGGCATGATGATCGGCGACGAAGCCCTTGAGCTTCTCGACGTTCCGCTCGAGCGGCGAGTCGCTCGTCATTTCTCGCTTCAACAGCGTGTTGCCGACAAGGCGTTTCTTCGAAGCCGCAGCCGTCGGCTTGGCTTCATCTTCACGAACGTCGCCGCCGACGCCGAGTTGCACCAAGCGATTACGGCCCGTCTCTTTGGCCTGCATCAATGCGCGGTCTGACCGACGCAGCAACGTCTCGGGCGTATCGCCCGGTTGAATCTCCGTGACGCCGAAGCTGGCCGTCACGCAACGATCGCCGAGCGACGTGTGCCGCACCATGCTGAAGGCGATCCGAATCTCTTCGGCCCGTTGAGCCGCCGTGGCGTTGTCGCAATCGGCGCACAGCAAGGCGAACTCTTCGCCGCCGTAACGCGCGACCAAGTCGCCGGCTCGCGAAAAGGTCTTCATCATCTGCGCGATGCTTTGAATCACCTGATCGCCGGCTTGGTGGCCGTAGGTATCGTTGATGCTCTTGAACCGATCGATGTCGGTCATGATCAAGCTGCAAGGCCGCTTCGTCTCGCGATGCGCTTGCACAAACTCGGCCGACACGCGATCGAACTCGGCGCGGTTGGCTGCTTGCGTGAGCGGATCTTTCGTCGCCTTGTCGTGCAAGGTTTGGCAGCGCTCTTCGAGCGAGATCTCGGACGTCACGTCGTGCAGCAGCAGCGTCACGCCGATGACCGTGCCGTTGGCGTCGGCGACGGGCGAGGCCGTCATGTCGACTGCGGCGCTTCGACCTTCGCGTCCGCCCACGTGGAGCCGACGCGACCATTGCACGCCGGTCCGCAACGCGGCGGCCACCGGGCAATCGTTCTCGGCGATCGGTTGATCTTTTTCGTCGCGCAACTGCATCAAGCTCGGCACGAACTGATGCGTTCGCACGCTCTTGCCGGAAACACCGGTGAGTCGTTCGACGCCGCGGTTCCAGGCCAACACTTTGCGACCGGCGTCGATGAATATCACGCCGTCGTGCATGTTGTCGACGAGCTTTTGTTGGAACAGCGCTTCAGTCGAGACAGGACCGCCGATAGACGGTTGCAAGTCGCCCCGTCGCCACTGGCTGTTCACCCAGTCGGGATGAATGGTCACCAGCCAGCGTTGCGAGGCGCGCTCGAGCATCGCCAGCGGGTCTTTTTCCAAGAGCTTGCTGAAGACGGTGACCATGTCGGGATCGAATTGCGTTCCCGCACAGCGGTACAGCTCATCGAACGCGCGTTGCACCGACATCGCCCGACGATAAACGTGATCGCTCGTCATGGCGTCGAAGGCATCGACGACCGCGAGCATCCGCGAGCCGAGCGGCAAATCTTCGCCGCGTCGATCGCCGTCGCCCCGCGTCCCGTCGAACCAGCACCGCGTGTTGCGAATGACGTCGAGCACCGCCTCCGAGGCGCAACTGCCGCGCAGGATCTGCTCGCCCATCAGCCAGTGGCAGTTCATGATCAGCGACTCTTGCGCCGTCAGGGCCCCCGGCTTGCTCAGAATCGAATCGAGCACGCCGATCTTGCCGACGTCGTGCAGCAGGGCCGCCAGCTCCAGATCGTCGCGCATTTCGTCGGGCAGGCCCATCAGCTCGGACCAACCGGAGCAACTGAGCGCGACGCGCAGACAGTGCTGAGCCGTCGGTTCGTGCTTCCACCGCATGGCGGCGAACAAACTCGACGCAACTCCCAGTCGGGCTTCGACCAACCGTCGGGCCGTCTCGTCGGAATCGACGATGTTCGGAGCTCGACCGTCGAGCGACTCCCAGTCGTGCATGAGCGACGACAAGCGCGCAAGCCGGCCTTCCGTCGCAGCAGAGACAATCTCTGCCTCGGCGGGCGACGTCGCGGTCAGGCCGGGCGTCGTCGGTCGGTTCTCCATGCGCAGACGGTCCTGGGTGGCAATCGATGTGGGTTGCTACCAAAACCTAGTTCAACACCGGGCATTGGCAAAACACGGGAGGTAAGACGGGCGACAACGGTCGCGCAGCGGCGACTTTTTGTTCCGGTCGTGCAGGCCGTAACGATTGTGCAGTCGTGCGAACGTGCACGCCGGTCGCTTGTCTCCCGCGCGGAGTTCGACTACCTTGCGGCTACGTTCGCCGGAATGATTTTGAAACCTCTGCGGAGTTCCGCCGTGAAGCTCGTCACTTATCTCAGCCCGACCGGACCGCGCGTCGCCGCCGTCCGTGGTAACGATTACATCGATTTGAACCAAGCCGATGCTTCGTTACCGGCGACGTTGAAAGAGTTGATCGCGCTCGGCCCGGAGAAACTCGCGCAGGCGGCGGCCGCCGCACTAAAGGGAACGCCGCTTGCCGGTAAGCCCCGTTTGCTGGCGCCGATCCCCGATCCACAAAAGGTGATCTGCATCGGGCTCAATTATGCCGATCATGCGAAAGAAAGCGGTCAAGAGCCGCCGAACGAGCCGGTCGTCTTCAGTAAGTTCCCGACGGCCGTCGCCGCACATGACGATCCGGTCGTCCTGCCGAAGTTGAGCCACGAAGTCGATTACGAAGCGGAACTCGTCGTCGTCATCGGCCGCGGCGGGCGCGACATTCCGTTGTCGAAGGCCTACGAGCACGTTGCCGGTTACTGTCCGGGACACGACGTTTCGGCCCGCGATTGGCAACTTCACAAGCCCGGCAAGCAATGGCTGCTCGGCAAGACATTCGACACGTTCGCTCCGTTCGGACCGGCTCTGACGACCGCCGACGAAGTTCCGAACCCGGGCGACCTGCGGATTCAGCTCCGCGTTAACGGTGCGACGTTGCAAGACTCGAGCACCAAGCAACTCATCTTCAAAATTGATGAATTGATCGCGTATGTCTCGCAGGTTTGCACGTTGCTGCCGGGCGACGTGATTTTTACCGGCACGCCGCCGGGCGTCGGGGCAGCCCGCAAGCCGCCGCTCTATTTGAAGCCGGGCGACGTCGCGGAAGTCTAAATCGAACGACTCGGCACGCTCCGCAACTCGTGTGTCGGCGGCTGAGACGAAGCGTCTTTCGCAGCGAGCGTATACGACGTCGTGAATTGTGCGTCATAGTACGACAAGGCGTTGCGTCGCTCCCCCTTCGAGCGAAAGCGACTGACGACCCGACGCTTCCACTTTGCCTTCCACGACTCGGCCGCGGCCAGAGCTTGTAGCTTCGCGCGGAAGTTGTGCACAAACCGTTCGCTGCGCGTCGCGAAGTCGGCGGAGACCGGGCCTTTGCACCCGATCGCAAACGAAGTGTGTGGGAACGATTCGACTCCTTGCCAGCCGACCATCGTCGCGGGCAACGGAGCCAAGAGCCGCGCCAGGCACGACGGCGTCAATCGCCAATAGTCGTCCGGGTAACCGTGAATGTGAAATTGAAATGGCGTGCTGATCAGCAGCAGCCCGCCCGGCTTGAGCACGCGCAACATCTCGTCGACCGCCTTGCGCACTTCAAAGCAATGCTCCAGCGTCTCGACGCAGACGATCGTGCCCACCGACGCGTCGGCCAAGGTCAAACCGCCGAGGTCCTCAACCCGATCGACGCCCGGCCCGGCACGCATGTCGCAGCCGACGTACTCCCGGTCCGCAAACAGCGGCCGTAAGTCGCCGATCGCTTCCTGACCCGGCACGATGAACGAGCCGAACTCGTAAACCGGTCCTCGCGGCGCAAACGACTCGGCCGCCGCCGCCACAAAGGCTCGAATGTTATTGCGCAACTGCAGTCACTCGCTTTGAAATCACACGGATGAAGTCGGATCTTTCGAATACCAGCACGTCGAGTCGATGGTTATTTCGCGGTGCTGCGAAGGTGAACGAGGCCTGACTCGCCGTTCCCAGTTCGCGTCGCAGCAGTCGTCCGCGCGGACTCACCGCTTCCAAGTCGCCCCGTTCGAGCACCACAAATTTTAACTCCGGGTCGGCCCAGGCCTGCACCGCGGCGTCGAAGCGATAGGTCGTTCGTCCCGAGGCGAGGGCCGTAAAGCCTTGCTGATCGAGCACCGCGCCGGTCCTAGCCAAAACGCGCAGCCACTCCGCGGCACGCCGATGAGCGACGTTCGAGTCGTGCAGCGGTCGTTGCGTCGCCGCCCACGATATGACGACGAATCCGACGACGAACGCGGTCTGATATTTCCAATCTGAAATTGGAAATCGGCCGCGCGTCCTTTCGGCAACTTGTCGACTGAGCGCGAAGAGCCCCAGAGCCGCGTAGGGGAGCGACAGAACGACCGGGATTGCAAAATGGCGAGTCGAAAGATAGCCGCTTCGCCAAGCCACGGCGAAGGTGATCGCCAGTTGTAGGCTAAGAACGACGATGAGCAACATGTCGTAGTCGTCGAAGCCTCGCCGACGTCGCGTCCGGAATCCGACCAAGGCGAGGAGTGGCAAGACATAGCCGCCCGCCTGTAACAACTCTTGAATGAACTCCGCCGTCGTAGCCGTCAGTCCTTGGAATCGCGAACTACGCGAGTAGTCTTTACGACCAAGCGAGTAGAGTGATACGTCACAGTCGATCATGGGCACGACGAACTCATCGGAAGCATTCAAAGGCAAACTCTCGGTCGCTGCCGCACCGCCGCGTAAGCGAGCAATCAGTTCATCAAGCAGTTCTACTCCGCTCGCAAGATACGGCACGATGCAAAGCGCCGCCGCGAGAAAGAAGCTCGGTCGACGAAACACCCGCTTAGGCCAAGCGAGCAGCAACATCGCAAGCGGAACGACGATCGCCTCGGTTCGTACCAGCAACGCGGCGGCAATGCCGAGCCCGGCGCAGCCCCAAGTAACGCGACCGCCCAGCCTCGCGCGAGAATCAATCTCGCCGCTCGCGCGAACCAAGAACCATGCCGACCATGCGACGAGGCAAAGATTTACGGCATCGCCAAGACCGTCCCCGCCGAGCCGTGCCAGCGACGGCAGCGCGATAAAAAAAATCGCGGCAACGACCGCGGGTCCGCGCCCCGCAATTCGCTCGGCCGTCAGAAAGATCGGAATCACCGCCAAGATGAGGGCCGCGGCCGCCGTGCACTGCGGAGGTAATATCCAATTGTGTAGGTCGATGATTCCGGCCCGACGCAGCAACTTTTGCGCTCCCGCGACAAGGGCCGGAAACAGCGGCGGCACCGGTTCGGCTCGGATCGTCGCCGCGAGACCTTCGCGCTGCACACACTGCGCGACGCTCACGACGTCGACCACGTCTTGCGCCGGCAACGTCGCCGTGGCGATGTACCGCGATTGCTGCGCGGTCGCCGCCGTCAGTAGTAGCAGTAAGATTGCCGATCGCGAAAGAGAAACCATGCCGCGAGTGATAATCCGCGGCGGCCTAAGGGGTCAACGTCGCCTGCAATCGATCGTCTCTGCGCGACCGGAAAAGTCACGCTAGCAACGCATTGCCGGCAACTTTCCGCCAATCGTCGGACCGACTACGGATGCGGCCCGCGTCTGCCGAAATACATGGTACACGGATCAGGGACGGTCCCGTGATCTCCGCATCGCGTCGCGCAGCCGCGTTGCAGGGTCGTCTTGCGCAAATTCCGCGCCGCGGGTATGATCCCGCCCCACAGCTTATGAGCTTGTTCGGATCCGGTCGCTCAGACGATCGTCGTCGTCGCGTTCTCACCGAGGAAACTCTCTCCGGTGGCAAGGCGAGCGCGAAGAGTACGGCTGAGTCGTCGACTAAATCCAGTGCAGACAAGCCGGCGCGAAATCGTTACGGAGAGGCGGCCCGTATGGAGCGGCAGACTCGAATCACGGACTTGATCCCGCGCAGCTATGGAATCTTAGCCGCGTACTTCTTTCTCGGCGTGCTCTTCATCGCCGGGCTCGAAGCCTTGTACTACTATATGCCGCTGTTCGCAGCGCATACGACCGACGGTCGCATCGCCACGTTCGACCTTGACTCTGAAGGGAGTTTGGGTGCGTGGTTTTCGACGTTCCAACTCAGCATGGCGGCCGGCGCGGCGTTGATCATCTACTCCGTGCGCAAACATCGGGCCGACGACTATCACGCTCGCTACCGCATTTGGATTTTTACGGCGCTCTGCTGGTTCGGTATGAGCGTCGACGAAGCGGCCAGTCTGCACGAAGGCTTCAAGGAACTGATGACCTACGCCACCGGCGATCGCGGCTTCGGCGACGGCTCGGTCTGGTGGGTCGGCGCTTACGGCCTCGTGCTCGGCGGCCTGGGGATCAAGTTGTTTTTGGAAATGAAAGAGTGCCGCACCTCGACGGCGCTGATGGTGCTGACCGCCGGCTGCTATGCCGGGGCGGTCGTTGCGCAGTTGAATCTCGTCCTGCCCGACTCGGGCGCGATCGGCGTGATGCTCGAAGAAGGCCTCGAGATGGTCGGCAACCAATTCCTGTTCGTCGCCATGCTGGCCCATGCCCGCTATGTGTGGCTCGAAGCGAAGGGTGAAATCGCCGCTCGCCAAGCCAAGCCGAAAAAAGAGAAATCGAAGCCTGCGGCGAAGGCCGCCGCCGAAGCTCCCGAGAAGAAGGCGTCGGGCTTCGGGTGGTTCCGCAAAGCCAAGATCGATCCGCCGCACGGCACG
>CAMCTH010000019.1 GCA_945877965.1 Planctomicrobium piriforme
ACGGAGAAACTCGATGCCCTGGCGGCCCGCGACGGACGCGTCAAAATCGTCGAGTTCCGCCGCAATTTCGGTCAAACTGCGGCGATGCAGGCCGGCATCCAGCACGCGACGCTCGATTACGTCGTCACGATGGACGGCGACTTGCAGAACGATCCGACCGACATTCCGCGGATGGTCGCCAAGCTGGAAGAAGGCTTCGACCTGATCCACGGCTGGCGCAAGCATCGCCAAGACGCGTTCGTCAATCGCAAGCTCCCCTCGAAGATGGCGAACTGGCTGATCGCGAAAGTCACCGGCTTTCCCGTCCACGATCTCGGCTGCACACTGAAGGTGATGCGCCGCGAGATTGCGCAAGAGCTGCAACTCATGGGCGAGATGCACCGCTTCATCCCGATCTTGGCCCACTGGCAAGGAGCCCGCTGCGCCGAGATCGAAACCAAACATCATCCGCGCCGGTTTGGCACGACGAAGTACGGCATCGGCCGGACGACTCGCGTGCTGCTCGATCTGCTGACCGTGAAGTTCCTGATCCGCTACTCAGCCGGCCCGATGAAGCTCTTCGGTAACCTCGGACTCATCGCCTTGGCCGCGGGTAGTTTGGCCGGCGCGGCGACGCTCGGCATGAAGCTCTTCGGCGGAATCGACATGACCGGCAATCCGCTGCTGTTGCTCAGCGTGCTCGGGGCGGTCGTCGGCGTGCAGTTCCTGGTGCTCGGCCTGCTGGGCGAAGTCTGCTCGCGAATCTATTTCGCCTGCCAAAATCGGCAACCGTACGCCGTGCGGCGACTCATTAACTTTGAAGATGACGCGACGCCGACGCTCGTCAAACGCGCGGCTTAATTCAATCAGCACCAAAGCAAATAGCCGCGGGTATACACCCGCGGCTATCGCGTTATCTCACGATTAATCGGGCAAGCTAATCCGCCGCTCGCGCCGTGGCGATTAGGCTAATGAACTCGCGGTTGCTTTTGAACTTCCCGAGCTTCGACGTCAACTGCTCCATCGCATCGACGTGATTCATCGTCGACAGCGTCCGCCGCAGCATCGTCACGGCATGCAGCGTGTCGGGGTCGAGCAGCTTTTCTTCGCGGCGAGTTCCCGACTGCGAGATGTCGATCGCGGGCCAAACCCGGCGATCGGCCAACTTGCGATCGAGCACGAGCTCCATGTTGCCGGTGCCTTTGAACTCTTGGAAGATCAGCTCGTCCATTCGGCTGCCGGTGTCGATCAGCGCCGTGGCGACGACCGTCAGCGAACCGCCCTCTTCAAAAGCTCGGGCCGAAGCGAACAGCTTCTTTGGAATGTCCATCGCCTTGATGTTCACACCGCCCGACATCGTCGCGCCCGAGTTGCCGACCCACTTGTTGAAGGCGCGGGCCATGCGGGTGATCGAGTCCATCAGCAGGAACACGTCCTTACCTTCTTCGACGAGCCGCTTGCAGCGTTCGACGACCAACTGCGACAGACGCACATGGCTTTCGACGTCGCGATCCAAGCTGCTGGCGATCACTTCGCCCTTCACGCAGCGCTTCATGTCGGTCACTTCTTCGGGCCGCTCGTCGACGAGCAAGACGAACAAGTGCAACTCGGGATGATTCGTCGAAATGGCTTCGCTGATGTTCTGCAGCAAAATCGTCTTGCCCGAGCGGGGCGGAGCGACGATCAGCGCACGCTGGCCTTTGCCGAGCGGCGTGAGCAGGTCCATCACCCGATTGCTCAGCGGCGTTTGGCCGATCTCCAACCGGAGCCACTCTTCGGGATTGATCGGCGTCTTCTGGTCGAACGATTTGACGTTCACATACTCTTCCGGCTTCATGCCGTCGACGTCGACGATCTCGCGCACGCGCGGACCTTCTTGCTTGCGGTTCTGCTGCGAGAGGCCGTTGATCAGCACCCCTTCGCGCAACCGGAAGCGTTCGATCATCGTGCCGGGAACGAACGCATCGGTTCGCTCGCGGGTGTAATTATTTTCAGTCGACCGAAGGAAGCCGTAGCCGTTCGGATGCAACTCCAGAATGCCGCGGACCGGATCGAGTTGCGGCGGTTCAAACGTCCGCTCGCCGTTCGGGCCGAGGGGACCTTCGACCCCTTCGGGCATGTTGTTCGGATCGCCGTCGACCCCTTCGGCGAACTCACGCGGCGGGCCGCCGGCGTTGTCGTTCGTGCGCGGGCGATGGTAGTTGCGTCGCGAATAGCGTCCGCCGCCCCCGCCGCCGCCACCCTGACCGCCTCCGCCGCCGCCACCTTGGTAGCCGTTGTTATAGCCCGGTCCACCGCCGCCTTGTCCGCCGCCCTGGCCACCTCCGCCGCCTTGGCCGCCACCCTGTCCGCCGCCTTGGTAAAACCCACGACCGCGACCGCGACCTCGTCTCTTCTTCGACATAAACTCCATCCTGACGGAAAACCCGTAGCAGCGCAACAAACGGCGCGCAACGGCATGCAATACCTTGAAACTGTTTTCACCCGCTCTGGGGCGAACGTACGGGCGGCTCCCGTCCCGGGGCCGCTTACGATCCTCGAACTTCGCGATTGCTCGCGAGTACGCAAACTTCGCTATGCGGGACTGACAATATCCCGTGTCGCGTGTACGGAGTCCTCGGCGAGCGATCGGCCTCCGGCCGACACCTTACTCAACGTCGAGCTCGCCGCACCGGTGAAGGTGCCAACTAAATCTCTGAGCCGTCTAATCCCTGTGCCGTCGACCATACCGGCAAGAAAACAAACCGGCCGCAGGGATGACAAAAATGCGGGCAGACCAACCTGACGAACAACATGCTCCGCCGCGTCGCACGCAGTGCTCCGAACGTCCGAAATTCGTTCCCGAACTTCGGGCAAACCGAGCGGGCCGACACACCCCAGGGGGAACGCCCGATTGGGAGCTACTCGCATCACGAGCCGCTCGAAATCAAGCGATTAGGGCGTTAAAGCCTCTTGCGTTCTCGCGGGATCGTAACGGTCCCGAGAGAGGCCCGCCGGCAACGATGGCACCGGCAACACGTGCCGCGTAATCGAATGCACCGAGCGGGCTGACGGTGCCTAAGCTGTCAGGCAGCGTAAAAATCTATCGGCAAGTCTAATCGTCCCGAACCCCTTGTCAAGACAAGGTTTGCCCAAATCTTTACTTCTGCGACGACTATTCCGTTTAACCGGGGCTCGATTCCCGCCAGCGGCGCGGTTGCAGCCGGGACAGACTGTCGGACCGGAATAATCGTCACATTTTCCAAAGTTCACCCCACCCTTGCGACCGATAACAAAAGCGCTCGAAGTTCCGAGCCGTCGTGTCTCTTCGTTGGGGTTGCTCGTATGTCGACTCGTACCGCTGCTTGGTTTGGATTGGCGAACCTCCTGTTGGCCGCCGCTCCGCTATTCGCACAAGACGCACTCCGCTGGGAGACCGACCTCGCCGCGGCGCAACGCCTGGCGGCGCAGACCAACCGCTTGGTCCTCGTGCACTTCTGGGGGACCTGGTGCCCGCCGTGCATGAAGATGGAACAAGAGGTCTTCAGCAAGCCGGGACTCGGTACGGCACTCTCGCCGTTCTATGTGCCGGTGAAGGTGCAGTACGAACAAGGGATGAACGAGGCGCTGGTCAAGCAGTTCGCCGTCGAAGCGTTCCCGTGCGACATCGTGATGACGGCCCAAGGCCAGATCGTGCATCGCTCGAAGGGTGCACAATCGGCCGACCAGTACGTGGCCATGCTCACGCAAACCGCGCAGACCGCGCTCACGCAAGCGCGCACCGTCGGCACGACTCCGCCGCCGGCCGCCGCCGCGCCGTATTCGCCTTATGCCGTTCCGGCTCCCGCCGCCCCGAACACTCCGCCGACGACGCCGGCTGCTGCTCCGTCGGCCGGTGTGCCGTCGGCCGCAACGCCGCCTTCGCCTGCTTCGGCGGTCCAACCGGTTGCCGCTCAAGCGCCGCTCGTCGGCGATCGTTATGCCAACTATCGCAATCAGACGGGCCCCGCTCCGACTGCGCCGCCGCTCGCTGCTGCTCCTGCGACGGCCCCGGCTCCGGCCATCGCCGCGCCGGCGACGGTCCCGCCGATTTCGACTCCGATCCCCACGCCGGTTCCGGCCGTTGCGGCCGCGCGTCCTACGACCGCTCCCGCTGCCGCGCCGCAACAATCGCTCGTCGGCGATCGCTATGCGAATCGCTACGCAACTCCGGCTCCGGCTGGTCCTGCCTCTCCTGCCGTTGCGGCAGCACCAACCGTCTACGCTCCGGCACCTGCCGCCCCCGTCGTTTCGACGCCGGCTCCGGCCGTCGCCGCGCAAGTTCCGCCCGCCGCCGCTCCCGCTCCGGTCGCACCGCCGCGGTACGCACCGCCGGTGACTTCGCCGGTTGCCGCCGTCGCGCCGTCTGCTGCTGTGGCAAGTGCTCCGACTCCGCAAGCGCCGCCTGTCGCCGCTCAGGCTCCTTCCGCAGCTCCGTCCGCTCCCGTCGTCGCTCAAGCCGCGCCGCCGAGCCCAGCCGTGAGTGCGTCGGTCGCCGCCGCCGCGAAGCCCGCCGCCGCCGGTGACATCAAGTTGCCGCCCGGTTGCCCGCCGTTGGCGCTCGACGGCTACTGCCCGGTCACGGTCACGGAAAAGATGTCGTGGAAGCAAGGGGACGTGAAGTTCGGTGCGATTCATCGCGGCCGGACTTACTTGTTCCTCAGTGCCGAAGACCAAAAGAAATTCCTGTCGGATCCTGATCGCTTCAGCCCGGTCATGTCGGGCAACGATCCGGTCGTCGCGCTGGAACAAGGACAAACGGTCAGCGGCAATCGCAAGTACGGCCTGATGTGCCAGGACCGGATGTTCTTGTTCTCGAGCAAGGAATCGTACGACAAGTTCTGCAAAGACTCGAAGCGTTACGCCGGCGAAACGTTCCAAGCCATGCAAGCCGGCGGCAGCGACGGCGTGCTGCGACGTTAAGTCGTGCACCAAGAGTTGGGGGCGTAAGCCCCCGGGTGATTACGCATCGAGTTCGCGTCCGAAGTGCCTGCTCAACCTCTCGATCATCTGCGTGACGGCCGCTTGGCGTTGCGACTCGTCGAGCAATCGTTCTGCTAAGAGCAGCGACGCCAACTCATCCAGCGTCGCGCGGCTCAACTGCGGCTCGAAGAGCAGCATCAAGCGCCGTTCGATGAGATCGTCGAGTCGCCTGACATACTCGCGACGAATCAAACGCCGGACCTGACCGCGAGTCCACGTCGTGCCCACGACTTGCGCGGCATCGTTGTCCGTATCGCCCTCTTCGTCGCGCGGCAGCGGGATCGGTCGCTCGCGCGAGACGATCGAGGCCGATCGCCCGAGGCGTCCCAACACCAACGCGGCCCCTTCTTCCGCCAGCGAGCGACACGTCGTCAGCTTGCCGCCGACGATCGTCCAGACCGGCCAAGGCAAGCCTGTTCGTTCGACGAGCGAGTGGCGCCGCGAAACGGCGGCGGGAACGGCGGCATCGGAACGGGGTAGGGGGCGCACGCCTGCATAGTGCAGCGTCACGTCGCTGCGTGACAGTCGGACGTCGGGCAGCACTCCGTTCACCAAGTCGATCAAGTAGGCAAGTTCCGCTTCGCTCGCCACAGCCTTCGCCGGATCACCGTCGTACGGCAAGTCCGTCGTACCGACGAGCGTGCCGACGCCGAACGGCAAGATGAACACCGGTCGACCGTCTTCCGCTTCGACATAGAGTGCCGCCTCGCCGATCGCTTTGCGTAGCGCGGGTTGAAAGGTGAGCAGATGCGTTCCCTTCGTGCCGGCCAGCAAGTGCGACTCGCGGCCGTCGAGTTGTTGCAACGTTCGGTCACCCCATGGACCCGATGCGTTCACGACCGCTGCCGGGCGCAACTCGTACGGTTCACGTCGTTGCAGGGTATCGCGAACCACGAGCGTCGCATCGCGCACTTCGATCTCGGAATAGGTCCGCACATCGAACGCCGTCCCGCGCTCCGCGGCGACGCGGCGGGCATCGTCGAGCAGCGCAGCCGTGAACCGTTCGGCATGCTGCATCTGTCCGTCGTAATAGCTGCAAACTTGGCGATAGCGCGGTGCGAGTCGCATCCTCGCAACCGCATTCCCGCCGAGGGTGCTGGGCTGCGGCAGCGACGAACCTCGACTCAACCAGGCATACCAACCCAGGCCGACGCGAACGAGCCATGAGCCGCGGGGCGTCGGCTTGCGCGGCGACTTGCCCGTTAACAACTTACGGATCGAACCGATGGATCCGCCGAGTCGCGACGACGTCGGCACGCGAAACTCCAACGGCCGCACAAAGTCGGGAGCCAAGCGAAGCAGACGATCGCGTTCCTCCAACGACTCGCGGACGAGCGCAGCGTCGCCGTATTCCAAGTAGCGGAGGCCGCCGTGAATCAACCGCGAAGAATACGCCGTCGTTCCGGAGCCGATGTCGGCGCGATCGACGACGAGAACATTGGCACCGTTGAGCACCAATTCCCGCGCGAGCGAAGCGCCGTTGATGCCGGCGCCGAGAATTAAGATCGGCGCACGAGAAACTCGCGAACTAGATGCGTCGACGTCGGGCACGTTCGATGTTTTGGACGGCGGCACGAACCCCTTCCAACTCCGGATTGAGCCGCAAAGCCCGACGGAAGCACTCGAGCGCCTCTTCCGTCTCACCGAGGTTCAAGAAGCATTGGCCCATACCGGCCGCCGCGCCGAAGTGATAGGGATTGATCTCCAGCGCCTGCCGGCAATCGGCAATGCTCTCGGTAAAGCGACCGAGGCCGTACTGCGCAATAGCCCGCTGATTCCAAGCTTCGGCAAACCAAGGCGAAAGATCGACCAGTTCGGTCGCCCGAACTAACGCTCGATCAAACTGCTTGCCGACGTTGCACCGGATCGCCTGCTCCAGCAGCTTTTGCTGAGCCGGAGTGCCTGCCCGACACCAAACGGCGCGGACCGCATTCTCGGCCAACGTCCGCACGCCGCGGTCTTGATCTTGCAAAGCCCGACCGAGCGCCGCGTTCGAATCGTAGTTGCCGACGTACCCCAGGGCCAACGCCGCCGCACGTCGACAGGTTCGCGACGTGTGCTGTAGCAATCGCTCCAACGTGGCCGGCCGATAGCGGGCCGTGACCTTGCGCATGAACGCGGCTGCATCCTGATCGTCCAGGAAAACCTGGTACAGGAAGTCGAGCAGCGGTAGTCGCAGCGGTCCGCTCAAGTGGGGCACTCCGTAAATGCCGGATCTGACAAATATGCCGTCTTTAGCGACGACTATGTCAGTGTAATTGCGACTACCGTTCTTACCAGCAAAAATCTTCGCCTTTTCCTCCGCCTTAAGTGGGGACACAATGAAGTGGTCGCCGACGCTCGGCGGACTCGTGGAATTACCCCAACCGAGAATGGCGTTTCATGCCGCCGATCGCCGCTGTGAATCGTTGCCGATGGTCGATGCCAACGGCATCGGCGACTGCAATCTTCGCGCTGGTCACGCAATTCGCCGCGCTACCCACGGCACGAGCTCAAGTCGGGCCGTCAACATCGCCGCCGCTTACGTCTTCTGCGTCGTCGGCAACGTCGTCCCCATTACTCAGCGGCGAGGCCTTGCAGCGCGCACTCGCCGAACCGGTCGGCGTCTCGTGGTCCGGCGCGACGCTGCGCGACGTCGTCGAATCGCTCGGGCGAAGTCTGCGGGTCGGCATCGTGCTCGACCGCCGCGTCGATCTGGACCAGACGGTCACGTGGTCGAGTCGCGATCTTTCGCTGCGCGACACGATCGTGCAATTGGCCGCGCAGCAGGGATACGGCACGGCCTGGATCGGCTCGATTGCGTACGTCGGGCCGCGTGAAATCGCCGCGGGTTTGCCGACGATTCTCTCGCGCCGCAATACGGAGACGGCGCAGTTGCCGCCTGATTTGCGGTTGGCTTTGATGCAGCGTGCGCCGTTGGCGTGGGACGATCTCGCCGAGCCGCGTACGATTTTGAGTCAGTTGGCCGACGAAGCGGGCAAGCGAACAATCCGTAATCTCGCCGCCACACCGCACGATTTATGGGCTCGCCGAACTACGCCGCCGCTGACGCTCGTCGAACGACTGTCGCTCGTCGCCGCGATGTTCTCGCAAACGTATCGCCTCGACCCAACGACGAAAGAAATCACGCTCGAACCATGGCCGACGGATTTATCGACGCCGCGGCCGACGCCGAGTTCAACCGGAGTTTCAGCCGCAACAGCAGCCAAGCCGAGCGGTACGAAGCCCGCAGTCGGCAAGCCGATCGCACCCGCACCGGGGACGCCTGTTTACACCTTGCGCGTGAAAGACGTGCCGCTGCGCAAGCTCGTTGAAGTGCTGCAAAAACAGCATGGCTTGAACATTCAAGTCGACGAAGCCGCGATCGCCGCCGCGAAGCTATCGCTCGATCCGGTGACGAGCGTCGACGTGCAGCAAGCGACGCTCGAAATGCTGCTGGAACAAGCAGCCGCCCCGCTCGGACTCACGGCGCGACGCCAAGGGGCGACGGTCGTCATCGAGCCGCGGAAGTAAACGAAGGTGCCACTGTCGGGCAAGCCGACAGTGGCACACAGAGCAAATGGAACGTCGCTCTGTTTTTTGAGATGCAGTGGGCGTTCTCTACAAATTCTGTATCGACTTAAACGCCGAATCGCGCCAACTTCTCGCGAAGCGTGTCGGCCGTAAAAGGCTTGACGAGATAGTCGCTCACGCCGGCTTCGATCGCCTGCACGACGCGGCTCTTTTCGGCTTCCGTCGTCACCATGATGATCGGGATCGCGGCGTCTTGCTTGCGGATCTCTTGAATCACTTCCAGGCCGCTCTTGCCCGGCATATTCCAGTCGGTCAGCACCAGGTCGAACGACCCCGGCTTGAAGAGATTGACCGCTTCGACGCCGTCGGCGGCCTCCGTCGCGTTCGGCACGCCGACCGCCAGCAACGAACGGAGGATGATCTTTCGCATGGTGCTCGAATCGTCGGCCACTAAAACTCGCAAGCTCATCGGACGCTCCTTAACGACAGAGTTGAATCGCGGCGCGGCGTCGGACGCGACGCACTTCGCACAGGGAACGCTAGGTTGCTCGCGACGCACGTCAATCCGCGGCAACGATGTGGCTTGCCGTAGCGGTGTTTACCCCCCGCGCTTGCGCTTTAGTGCATTTCCGATAAGCAAGTTGCGCAGTTCCGCAAAATGAAAGGCCTAGCGAATATGTACCGCTTAGGTGGTGGTAGCGTTTCCCGACTTCAAATCGTTCGTCGCAGGTCGAACGTCGAAATCGAACGCCGCCATGCTGCGTTCCGCTTCGACTCCGACTTGCGGGAAACCGCATAAACCTTGAGGAGCAGGATCGTGACAACCACCGCCGTTACGTCGTCGCTCGCTTCCGGCAAACGGGGCGAGGGGATCGGCACGATGCAACTCGTCAGCTTCCGTTTGGCGCAAGAGGAGTACGGCATCGAAATCACCAAAGTCCAAGAGATCATTCTCATGGGCGAGATCACCCGCATTCCGCAAACGCCGGAATACATCAAGGGTCTGATCAATCTCCGCAGCTCCGTCATCCCGATCGTCGACCTGCGGCTCCGCTTCGGCCTGGCCGAAGAGACCGTCACCGACGAAACCCGGATCATGGTCGTGAACACGTCGGGCAAAACGATCGGCATCGTCGTCGACGCCGTCAGCGAAGTGCTCCGCGTCTCGCACGAACAAATCGCCCCGCCGCCGCCGACCGTCGTCGGTCTGGGACGCGATTATCTGACCGGCTTGGTCCGCTTCGACAAGCGCCTGCTCATCATGCTCGACATCGACAAGATCCTGAACAACGACGAAAGCCAAATCCTGGCCGCCGTGTAACCGCCGAGCGGTCGATCGCTCGACCTGCTCCTCATTCGCTTTCACTTACCGCCGTACAAACCGTCCAACGAACCTATTCGGAGAACCGTCCCATGCCCGCCGTCGCTAAGAAAGCTCCCGCCGCTCAAGCCCTGCGTACCGAACTGACGCTGGCCAAAGCCATGGCCGAGAACTCGCCGATCAACATCATCCTGGCCGATCGCGATCTGCGGATCACGTATCTCAACCCCAGCAGCGTCCGCACGCTGAAGACGATCGAGCACCTGCTGCCGGTCAAGGTCGACCAAATCGTCGGCCAAAGCGTCGACGTCTTCCACAAGAACCCGCAGCACCAACGCCGCTTGCTCTCGGACCCGAAGTCGCTGCCGCATCGCGCGGTCATCGCCGTCGGCAACGAGAAGCTCGACCTGCTCGTCTCGGCCTTGCTGTCGGACACTGGTGAATATCTCGGCCCGATGGTGACCTGGGAAGTGGTGACGAAGAAGCTTGAACTCGAGCAAACCAACGCCGACGCCACGAGCATGTTCAATGCCCTGAGCCGTTCGCAAGCGGTGATCGAGTTCACTATCGACGGCACAATCGTCAACGCGAACGAGAACTTCCTCAACGCGACGGGCTACACGCTCGAAGAGATTCGCGGCCAGCATCACGGCATGTTCTGCGAACCGGCGTTGCGTAGCAGCCCCGAGTACAAGCAGTTCTGGCAAACGCTCGGCCGCGGCGAATATCAAGCAGGCGAATTCAAGCGCGTCGCCAAGGGAGGCCGCGAGATTTGGATTCACGCTTCGTACAATCCGATTCTCGACCTGAACGGCAAGGTCTATAAGGTCGTCAAGTACGCTTCCGACATCACCGCTCAGAAGCTGAAGGCCGCCGATTACGCCGGTCAGATCTCCGCCATCGGCAAGTCGCAAGCAGTCATCGAGTTCACACCGGAAGGAACGATCCTGTCGGCCAACGACAACTTCACCGCCGCCGTCGGTTACAAGCTCGACGAAATCCGCGGCCAACACCACTCCATGTTCTGCGAACCCGCCTAGCGCAGCAGCCCGGAGTACAAGAACTTCTGGCAGCAACTCGCTCGCGGCGAGTTCCAATCGGGCGAGTTCCAACGCTTCGCCAAGGGGAACAAGGAACTGTGGCTGCAAGCGTCGTACAATCCGATCCTCGACGTCAACGGCAAGGTCTGCAAGGTCGTCAAGTATGCCGCCGACATCACGGCTCAAGTCCACATGCGTCGCGACATGGCCGAGATGATCAAGCACGTCATCGAAAGCTCGGCTCAGTTCACCGAAGGTTCGCGCGTCATCGCGGAAAGCTCGCAGTCGTTGGCTTCGGGTGCTCAAACCCAAAGTTCGGCCGTCGAGCAGATGAGCGCCGCCGTAGAAGAGTTGGCCCGCAGCATCGAAGCGGTCCGCGACAACACCGGCTTGGCCGACGTCACGGCTCGCGACACGAACAAGCTGGCGGCCGACGGCGGAGCCGCCGTGCAGAAGTCGGTCGAAGCGATGGGCCTCATCAAGAGCAGCTCGGAGCAAATCTCGGAAATCATCCAAGTGATTTCGGAGATCGCCAGCCAAACCAACCTGCTGGCTTTGAACGCCGCGATCGAAGCAGCCCGCGCCGGCGAGCACGGTCTCGGCTTCGCAGTCGTCGCCGACGAAGTCCGCAAGTTGGCCGAACGTTCGAGCCAAGCCGCCAAGGAGATCTCGTCCCTGATCAAGGAATCGACCAAGCGGGTCGACGAAGGGGCGAACCTCAGCGAACAAACCGGCAAGGCCCTCAGCAAGATTCTCCAAGGGGTCGAAGCCACCGCGGCCAAGATCTCGGAGATCGCGCAATCGACCGTCGAGCAAGCTCGCACGGCTCAAGAAGTGTCGTCGGCCATCCAGAACATCGCTCGCGTCACCGAACAAGTGGCGGCCGGGAGCGAACAACTGGCCGGCAGCAGCGAAGAGCTCGGTGCGCAAGCGACCGGCCTCCGCGAAATGGTCGCCAAGTTCAAGTCGAACTAACGCTCGTTGCAACTCCATCCCCCGTCGGCGGCCGCGCCTCGTACCCGTGCGAGGCGCGGTCGCCACACCGGAAACCTATGACTCACGCTTCGCCATCCGCCGCCCCTCGACTCAGCGCCGACGCGCTGCTCCGTCTCGAACGCGAGCAAGTGACCGACGCTCAGCTCAATCGCTACGCCGACTTGGTGTATCGACGGACGGGCATTCGTTTATCACCGCAGAAGAAAATGCTTCTCACCAATCGGCTTCGTCGCCGACTGCGCGAGACCAACATCGACTGCTTCGACAAGTACTTCGATTTGCTCACCCGCTTGCAGGCCGACAACCCCGAGTGGGATGCCTTCCTGCAAGAGATCACGACGCACGAGACGTATCTCTTCCGCGACGAGCCGCATTGGAACTGGTTTCGCCAAGTCTTCCTGCCGCAAATCGCCGCGGCCGGGCAACGTCGCGAACGTCCGAAAACGCTCCGCATTTGGTCGGCCGCTTGCAGCACGGGCGATGAAGCGACGACGATCGCCTGCTGCGTCGCCGCTTGCTTGCCGAACGCCAACACCTGGAACGTCCGCATCATCGGCACCGACATCGGGATCGACGCCGTGGCCGAAGCCAAGCGGGCGACGTTCAGTGAACGGTCGATGAAGCTCGTTCCCGACGATTACCGCAAACGGTTCTTCACCGAACTGACGACCGAACGCCGCTGGAAGGCCAAGCCGCAACTGACCGACATGCAATCGTTCCGTCGGCACAATCTGCTCGACCCGCCGGGCGAAGAGCCGTTTGACTTGGTCTTCTTGAAGAACGTGTTGATCTATTTCGACGGCCCCTCGAAGCAGTCGGTGATGAAGCACATTCGCGCCGCGATGAAGCCCGGCGGCATGCTCGTCGCCGGTGCGGCCGAAGGGGTCGGCGAGTTCGTCAAAGGTTTGGAACGTCTCGACACGTGGTTGTTTCGCAATCCTCCGATCGTTTAAATCGCGCCGAGGTCTTCGATGTCCGCCGCAAATGATGAACTTCTCGACGGTATGCTGAGCGACTTCTTGGACGAATCGTCCCAGTTGGTCGATCGCCTCAACGAGAACTTGCTCCGTCTCGACGCCTGGGTCGGCGCGCTCACCGACGAAGCGTCGAGCGAATGCGACATGGACCTGCTGAACGAAATGTTCCGCTCGGCTCACAGCATCAAAGGCCTCTCGGCCATGCTCGGCCTGGCGAACGTGAACACGCTGACGCACAAGATGGAAAACGTGCTCGACGCCGCGCGTCGCCGCGAACTGCAAGTCTCCCGCGATGCCGTCGATCTCCTGTTTCAATCGCTCGATCGTCTGACCGGCATGTTCGATTTACTCCGGACCGGCGGCGGCGATAACGTCGATTGCGGCGCCGTCGTCGACGGCATTCAACGGCTTCTCCGCGGTGCCGGCTGCGAACGGGAAGCGACGTCGCAAGCCGACGCCGAACGAGCCTTGCTAGACCTAGCTGCGGAGTCCGCCCCGGTTGCGGCACCGGAGCAGGAAGACTTCTTCGCTGCGATCGCCGACGAACAGGACGTTTCGCAAAAGTACCTCGCCATCTTCATCGACGAAGCGCAACTCGCACTCGACGAACTGACCGAGACGTTGCTCGACGGCGAACGCTGCAGTTCGCCCGAAGCCTTACAGCACCTAATGACGACGGCTCATCGTCTTAAGGGGTCGGCGGCCTGCGTCGGTCTGCATCGCCCGGCCAAGCTGGCCCACTTCATGGAAGACGTGCTGCAACGACTCAATGAAGCGCAAGGCGCGATCGCGCCGGAGACGGCCGACGCGCTGCTCCGCTGCACCGACGCCCTCCGCAAGTACATCGACGGTTGGAAGACGAACCGCCCTGACTCGTCGACCTTCAACGCCGCCGCGTGGGAACTGCTCCGCGCTCCCAAACCGAGCGACGCCCGCGCCGCGCCGACGAAAGCAGTGCCTAGCAAAGTCCCGGAGACGGCATCAATTGCGAAGCCGACGCCCGCCGCCGATTGGCGAGGTCCGTTCGCTGCCGCCATGCCGGAGGGGGAACCGGGCTATCTCGGCCGGATCACGTTCACGCCCGGCTTTCCATTGGCAACGCTCAAGGCCCAACTTCTCTGCGAAAAGCTCGCGCAAGCCGGCACGCTGCATCGCTGCGTCCCCGACGCCGCCGCACTCGAAACGCTCGACGCGGTCGAGCACCTCACTTTTGCCGTGACGAGCGAGTTGGCCCGCGACGTGCTTCACGCGCAACTGGCGATCGTCGGCACTTCGCAGGTCGAACTCGAAATCGTTACAGGAATCACCGCTCCCGTCGCGAAACCGCAAGCGAATAGCGAGACGGCCGTTGCGACGACGGTGAAGAGCAAAGCACCGGCTCCGCCGACGGAAGCGGAAGCAAAAGCGACCGAAGCCGCTAAGCCGAACGAGACCTTGCGGGTCGACATCGAACGACTCGACCAACTGATGAACCTCGCCGGCGAGTTGACGATCAACAAGGCTCGTTTCACGCGGATCAACGAGGGGCTGAAGCACGTCGGCGTCGGCAAGCAAGCCAAGGCCGCCCTCGTCTCGACGCTCGATCAACTTCGCCTGCTGACCGACGAGCAAGCCGAGTTGCGAATCGAGGACCTCGCCGCGTTCCGCTCGCGGGCTCGCCGGATGGCGCACGACTTGGAAATCGTCAGCCGATCGATCGACGAGATCGCCTCGGCCCGGCGCGAGATCACCGACCTTGGTGAAGCCGTGCATCAACTCACCCGCGTCGCCGACGGCATTCAGAAGAGCGTGATGGACACGCGGATGGTGCCGGTCGGTCCGCTGTTCACCCGCTTCCGCCGCGTCGTCCGCGACATCACGCGGCTGAACGACAAAGACATTCGCCTCGAAATCAACGGCGAGAAGACCGAACTCGACAAGCGAATGATCGACGAACTCGGCGATCCGCTGATTCATATGGTCCGCAACTCGGCCGATCACGGGGTTGAGCATCCCGACGTCCGCGAAAAGGCCGGCAAGCCGCGGCAAGGCGTCATCACGCTCGACGCCTTCCATCGCGGCAACAGCATCGTCATCCGTGTTAGCGACGACGGCAAAGGCCTGGATCGTGAACGAATCAAAGCCAAGGCGATCGAGAAGGGACTCATCACGCCGGCCGACGCCGAACGTCTGACGCCCGCCGAAACCTTCGCCCTCATCTGGGCTCCCGGCTTCAGCACGGCCGAGAAGATCACCGAGATCTCGGGGCGCGGCATGGGAATGGACATCGTCAAAAGCAAGATCGAGGCGATCAACGGCACGGTCGAAATCGACAGCGAGCCGGGCGTCGGCACGTCGATCTCGATCAAGCTGCCGCTGACGCTCGCGATCTTGCCGAGTTTGCTCGCCCGGATCAACGACGTCGTCTACGCCTTGCCGATCGAGAGCGTGAACGAAATTATCAACGTCGCTCCCGAAGACGTCACGACGGTCCACGGCAAGCCCGCGACGAACGTCCGCGGCCGCGTCATCTCGATCGTCGGCCTGAGCGATCTGTTCGCCTGGGGCGGACGACGACGGTCGATTGCCATCGATCGCACCAAGCCGACGACGCTCGTCGTGCTCGGATTCGAAGGGCGCGAACTCGGCTTGGTCGTCGACTACCTGCTCGGCGAAGAAGACGTCGTCATCAAGTCGCTCGCCGAAAACTATCGCAACGTCGAAGGCCTGTCGGGCGCCTGCGTGCTCGGCGACGGTCGCGTCTCGCTCATTCTCGATACCGCATCGCTGCTGCAACTCTCGGCCAAGGCCGGCAGCAATCCCTTTTCCAACGAGGAGTCCCGCTCATGACCATGACGAAAAGCATTCCGAGCCAAGCGCTCGACGCTCTCTACCCCTTGTTCGCCGCGGCGACGCACGAAGCCTCGGTCGCGATGGGACGCTGGACCGGCGGCCTGATCACGCTCAGCCTCGACGAGGTCCGCGAGATCCCGCTGGAACGGGTCTGCAGTGAACTCGGCATCGGCGATGAGCCATCGACGATGGTCGTGATGCCGATGACCGGCGAGGCCGGCGGCGACATGATCCTGGCGTTCGACGAGGTCGACGGGCGTCGCCTCGCTTCGGTACTGCTGAATCGACCGGTCGCGACCTCGCCGGAGTGGAACGAACTGGAACGTTCGGCCCTCTGCGAGACGGGCAACATCCTGAGTTGCGCCTACTTGAACGCCCTGACGCGGGCGCTCAACGTCGAACTGATTCCCGCGCCGCCGTACTTCACGTATGACTACGCCGCCGGCGTGATCGAGCAGGCGCTGATGCAGCAAGCCGCCACGGCCGACACGATGCTGATCTGCCGCACACGCTTTCGTCGCGAAGGGGCGGAACTGAGTTGGCACGTCTTCTTCGTGCCGAACGCCGAGATGCGCGAGCGGATGCGACTCGTCACCTCGATGCATTTGAACTAACCGCAGCCCGAACGATCAAGACGGACAAACGACCGCTCCTCACTACTCGTCGGAAAGAACGAATCATGACGGACTGCACTCTCCTTGAAGCGGCTCAAACGATGAACGTCGGCATGGGCCAAGCGTCGGTCGGCGGCGCCGAATGCACGTTGCAATCGGTGCTCGGCTCCTGCATCGGCTTGGTGTTGCATCACCCGCGAATGAAGTACGCCGCGATGGCGCACGTCGTGCTGCCCGACTCGGCCGGGCGCGACGCTTGTCCGGCGAAGTTCGCCGACACGGCCGTCCCGCACTTGATCGCCGAACTGGCCAAGCTAGGTGTGCCGTCGTCGGGACTCGTCGCCAAGATCGCCGGCGCGGCCAGCATGTTCGGCGTGACCGGGCCGATGCAGATCGGCGAATCGAACATCGCCGCAGTCCGCAAAGCTTTGCAAAAGGCGGGGCTCCCCATCATGGGCGAGAACCTCGGCGGCAACAAAGGGCGACGCGTGCACCTGAACTGCGTTACCGGCACGTACGCGATCGAAATTCTCGGCCAGCCCGTCGTCAAACTGTAAGCAGCCTCGCACGGCACCACGAACGACAAGAACGAAACGAAAAGGAACGAATCATGCCCGGCACTTTGCTTGTTACCGACGATGCACTGATCATTCGCGAGATGATTAAGGACACGGCCGCCGCGGCGGGATGGACGATCG
>CAMCTH010000020.1 GCA_945877965.1 Planctomicrobium piriforme
AGCTCTTCGAGCTTGTCGAGAATGCGGCCGACGCTCGCGTCGAGATCGGCGAGGGCGTCGCCGTACAACGACGTGCCGGTCTTCTGATAAAACTCCGCCGAGGCGGCGAGCGGTTTGTGCGTCATCACCTGCGGCACATAGAGAAAGAACGGTTTCTCTTTGTTGCGGTCAAGGAAGTCGAGACACCGTGCGGTGTAGCGCTCGGTCAGCGTCGCTTGCACGACCGGGTACTCGACGATCTTTTCGCCGTCGAGCAACTGCACGGGGCGCATGTCGTTGCTATAGAGGATGCCGAAGTATTCGTCGAAGCCGTGCCGCGTGGGCAAGAATTGCGGCTGATGTCCGAGGTGCCACTTGCCGACGCAGGCCGTCGCATAGCCGGCCGACTGGAACATCTCGCCGAGGGTTTGCTCTTCGTCGCGAATGCCGACGCGATCGGAATTCGGTCCGCCGTCGGGCGCCGGGTTGTTCGTCATGCCACCGCGATTCGGATAGCGACCCGTCAGCAAACCGAACCGCGACGGCGCGCAATAGGGGCAGACGCTATAGAAGTTGGTGAACCGCGTCCCCTCAGCCGCCATCTTGTCGAGCCGCGGCGTTTTGAACGTCTTGTTGCCATAGCAACCGAGATCGCCCCAGCCGAGATCATCGGCGTAGATGACGATGACGTTGGGGAGTGACTTTTTGTCGGGCGTCGGCGCGGCCGCAGCGAGATTCGTCGAGGACGTCAGGAACGCGATCGCCCAAACGACGAGAGAAGAAATCCCGATCCGGATTGAACGTCGGGGATGGATGCCAAGCAGCGATACGAGGGATGGCGACATGCGACGATCTCGCGAGGAGGGCGGCGGGGCTGGGCGCAATATCGGCCGGCGTTGCGCGGTCGTCAATCGGCGCGGCGGCTTTCCGAGTCGGACCGGCGAACGCCGCTACGGCGTCATCGTCCAAATCCGCACGGCGCCGTCGCGGCCGCCGGAGGCGAGTTGCGTGCCGTCGGCGTTAAAGCCGACGGTGTGGACCGCGATCTTATGGCCGAGATACGTTCCGAGCAGTTCGCCCGTCTCGGCGTTCCAGAGTTTCACGGCCCCGTCGCTGCCGGCGGTGGCCAACTTCGTACCGTCGGGTGAATAGGCGACCGACCACGCGTCGCCGTCGTGCGCTTCCCAATGGCGGATCGGTTGGCCGCTGCCGGTGTCCCAAATACGAACGGTTCGATCCCATCCGGCTGAAGCCAGACGACGACCGTCGCGATGGAACGACAAGCTGTAGACCGGCCCGCCGTGCCCTTCGAGCACCAGCTTTTGCGTCAGGTTCTGCGCGTTCCACAATCGCACGACCTTGTCGCTGCCGGCCGTCGCAAACGTCTCGCCGTCGGGTGACAGTCCGACCGCCAGTACGGCGCCGGCTTGCTGCGCCTGCGCGATCGGCTCGGGTGAATCGAGCGACCAAACACGAAGTGCGCCGTCGCGATCGCCCGCGAACAGACGCTTACCGTCGGGGGAGAAGGTCACGCCGCGCACGGCGTTTTGGTGCGTGAACGTGTGTAACGGCTCGGCTTGCGACGGGCTCCAAATCTTGATCAGGCCGTCGTCGCCGGACGAGACCAACCGTTTGCCGTCGGGCGAATAGCGCGTCGTCCAGATCGTGCCGCGATGAGCGACGAACGTCGACTTCACGCTCGTCGTCGGCAGATCCCACAACCGCACCGAGCCGTCTTCGACCGCCATCGCAGCGGTCTCGCCCGTGGGGGTGAACGCGACCGACCAAACCGCGCCGGCGTTGGCGCTCAGAAGGGCAACGGGTTCGGCGGAAGACACGACGGCGACCGGCGCATTGTGGCTAGGTCCAAAGAAGTAGCGCCCGCCGAACAGCCCGAGTGTGAGGAACGTCGCGCCGACGGCGGCGGCGATCCAACGATTACGAACGGTGCGGCGATGTTCTTCGATCTGGCAGACGGTCGGCACGTCTTCCGACGTCGTCTTCATCAAAGCCCATTCGTACTCCAGCAGCTCAGCAAGTTGTGCCGCCGTTTGAATTCGATCTTCCGGCTTCTTGGCAAGCAGCCGATCGATGGTCTCGGCCAGCCATTTGGGGACGGCCGGATTGAGTTCGCGGATCGGTCGCTGCTTGGCTTCGGTGATTTGGCGGAGGATCGCGAGGGCCGAGTTGCCGGTGAACGGCGGTTGCCCGGCGCTCATCTCGTAAAGGATCGCGCCGAGGCTGAAGAGGTCGGAGCGCGGATCGAGTTCGTTGCCCATCGCTTGCTCGGGCGCCATGTACAACGGCGTGCCGCTCACGAAACCGGTTCGCGTCAGCTTCACATCTTCCGCCACGCGGGCCAGTCCGAAGTCAGTCAACTTCACGCGGTCGTGCGTCGGTTCGAGCAAGATGTTGCCCGGCTTGATATCGCGGTGGATCAACCCTTGTGCATGGGCCGCGGCCAGACCGTGGGCCGCTTGCATACCAATGCGGACGATCTCGCGGTGCGGCAGTTGCTTCTCGCGCAGCAGGCGCTGCTCCAGCGACTCGCCGGCGATGAGCTGCATGACGAGAAACGGCAGCCCCCCCTCACCCGACCTTTCGACCTGATGGACTGCCACGACGTTCTCGTGCGTAATCGACGCGGCGGCGCGGGCCTCGCGGCAGAAACGTTGACGCGAGACATCGTCGTCGGCCAAGTCGGGATCGAGCACCTTGATCGCCACGTTCCGCTGCAGCTTCGAATCGAACGCTTCGAGGACGATTCCCATGCCGCCGCGGCCGAGAATTCGCATGACGTCGAAGTGGGCGAGTCGGCCGAGATACGCGCTGTCCGTCGCCGGCTGCAAGAAATCAAGCGAGACGTCGCGCTTCCGCGTCGTCGGCGGTGTGACGACGGCCGCGGCGGGTTTGACGGGCGTGTCGGCCGGAACGTCGGCTCCGAGCGACGCCAAGGCGGGCCAGTAGGCCGACGTCGCCATCGGTTCCGATTCGTGCAACTGCTCGACGACGCGCGACAGGTTCGTACCGTCGACCGCGATGCTTTCCAACTTCGCCTGGCAGCACTCGCATGAGTCCATGTGGCGAATGCACTCTTCCTGACGATCGCCCGAGAGCGAGCCGGTGAGGAGTTGTTGCAATTCGTCGGCAGGTGGGCAGTTGGATGCGGTTTTCATGTTAGACTTCTTCACTGCGACGCAAAGCGTCGACTTCTTCCTTCAGCCGCACGAGGACGCGACTTTTGGCGACATAGATCGCACCGGGCGACATGCCGATCTGCTGCGCGACTTCGGCGGCGGCCCGTCCTTCGACGGCCGTGAGTTGAAAGGCTCGCCAGGTGTTTTCTTGGAACTCGCGTTTGATTCGGTCCATCGCCAACCCGGCGAGGCGGCGTTGATATTCCATTTCCCAATCGTCGCCGTCGGCGGTTTCGTCGGGCTTCTCGTCGAGCAGTCGGTGCGTCGTCGTATCGCCCGAACCTTGCGGACGGATGCGGCGGGCCGAGAGGAAGTTGAAGACCTTGTTGCGGGTGATCGTGAAGAGCCAGCCGCGGAAGGTCCCTTGGTTGCGATCGTAGTCGAGTCGGGCGATCGCCGACGAGACGGACCGGAGCACGTCTTGCATCAGGTCGGCGGCGTCGGCGTCTTGCAGGCCGCGTTTGCGAGCGAAGCCGTACACGACGGGGCCGTACATCCGCGCGAACTCTTGCCAGGCGGGCTGGTTCGCGCCGTCGCGCAACTGGACCAGCAAGCTAGCTCGGGTCAGCGGTGAGTCGTCGACGGGCATGAGGGAACCTACGCGGGCCGATCGGGAATGGTTCGCCGGCGGACCGACCTCAGGCCGACCGCCGTCGAACCGTTCACCATGATACGCAGTTGCCGCCGCGGCGACGACTACCGCGGCGACGAAAGCTTGATTTCCCTTGGTGTTCATGTTCGTAAAATCCCGTCGTTTTTACCCAACCCTAAACTGTGATGCGTTCTAGGACACTATCGTTGCGCCATCGTCGCCGCTTCGCGAACTTCGACGGCGACGGACTGGCCGTCGCGCAGTTCGTCGCCCGGGTTGACGACGAGCCGTTCTTTACCGAAGACGCCGGCTTGCACGACCACGCGGTTGCCGAGATCGCGACCGAGCGTGACCCGCTTCAGCTCGATCTCGTTCTTGTCGTTGACGATCGCGACGTGCGGCCCGCCGATTTGCATCTGCACCGTATTGGTCGGAATCGTCCAGGCAGCACCGCGCTGCGGAACGGTCAGTGTCACTTGCACATAACTGCCGGGCTGCAACTTCCGTTCGGAGTTATCCAGTTCGATCTCGGCCGTCATCGTCCGGGTCGAAGACTCGACCGACGCGGCGGTTCGCGTGACCGTGCCGACGACCGCTTGGGCGGACGACTCCGGAAGACTGACCGTCGCCGCGACGCCGCGAACGGTTTGCAACGCATACGTTTGCGGGACGTTCACCTGCACGCGGACGCGGCGCATGTCTTCGACGGTGAACAGGCTCTCGGCCCCGGCCGTCACAAGCATGCCGACCTCGGCCGATCGTCGCGTGACGACGCCGTCGAAAGGGGCGGCGATTCTCTTAAAGGCTTGTAGCTGTTTTAGCCGTTCGACGTTCGCGAGCCGGCTCTTCGCGGTCGCTTCGCGAGCGGTGATGATCGCCGTGCGGGTATCAAGATTCGTGCGACGTCGGGCTACGTCGGCCTCAGACGCGGCGACGTCGGCATTACGGGCTTCGACCTGTTTTTGGAACGTGTCAAACTCTTCCTGCGAAATGGCGGCGGTCGTCAGCAGTCGCTCACGGCGACCGAGTTGCAGAATCGCGAGCTCGGCATCGGCGCGGATTCGTACCGCTTGGGCCTCGGTCACTTTCAAATCCGCCTCGGCCTCTTGGCGTTCGGCGCGAGCTTGGATCGCTACGGCTGCGGCTTCGCTGGCCAGTGCCTCCCCTTCGGCCAACTCTTGATCGAGTTCCGGAGTTTCAATTTCAGCCAACAGTTCGCCGGCCTTCACTTGCTCGCCGAGGTCACGATGCCATTTGGTGAGATAGCCGCTGACGCGAGCGTGCAGCGTGGTCGTTTGCCAAGGACGGACGGTCGCTGGGAGGACGACGTTTGAATTCGTCGCCGCCGACGGTTGCGCGACCTGCACTTGCTTCACGTTGGTCGCGGCTTGATGGCGTCCGTTCGAGACGGGTTCCGAGTGCAACGACTTCCAGGGCTGCAAAAAAGCGATCCCCGCGACGACGATGAGGCCGACGGTGAGCAACCGACCGAACCACGGCGAGGTGCGATGCGGAACGAGCGGGGCTTCGGCGGGAGCGGGGTTCGGCGGCATGGCGGCGGCACTCATGATTCGATCTCCTAACGGCGAGGAACATAGGTCTCTACGAGGAATACCGGCCGCCGCGAGGTTCCTTACATGGAGTGATGAGAATCAATGAAGCCCACAAAATGACAGGAGCCTCGCCCTCCCGATTGGTTAGATTCTCGTCCGCTTACACACTTTGCGGCGGCGCGGCTTTGCCGTTTCGCAGCAAGCTGTACACCACCGGCACGAAGAGGAGCGTCGTCAGCGTGGCGACGAACAACCCGCCGATCACGGCTCGGCCCAGCGGCGCGTTTTGCTCGCCCCCTTCGCCGAGCCCCAGCGACATCGGCAACATGCCGATGATCATGGCGGCCGCCGTCATCAACACCGGGCGAAGTCGGGTTCGGCCCGCTTCGAGGGCGGCGTCGAACGCCGACTTTCCTTCGTCGCTTTGTTCGTTGGCAAACGTGACGAGCAGAATACTGTTCGCCGTCGCGACGCCGATCGACATGATCGCCCCCATCAGGGCCGGCACGCTGAACGTCGTGTTCCACAAGTACAACGACCAGACGATGCCGACCAGTGCGCCGGGCAACGCGGTGATGATGATGAACGGGTCGAGCCAGCTTTGGAAATTGACGACCATCAGCAAATAGACCAGCACGGCGGCGAAGACGAGCCCGAGGCCGAGCCGCAAAAAGGCCGACTCCATGCTCTCGACCTGGCCCCGCATGTCGATGGTGTTTCCCGGTGCTAGCTTGGCGCGATACTCGGCGATGATGACGTTGATTTCGCTCGCCACGCTGCCGAGGTCGCGCCCTTGCACGTTGGCGTAGACGTCGAACGCCGGCTGCACGTTGGTATGGTTCGCCACCTCGGCCGTCACGCCGCGCTCGACCGTCGCCACGTTTGAGAGCAACTGTACGTCGCGACGTTGAGCCGATGCGGGCTGGACTGAAGTGAGCGGCAGGCCGTTGATCGCGTCGACGCTGTCGAGCTTGTGCGTCGGCATCCGCGTCTCGACGAGGTACGAGATCCCCATCACTGGATCGACCCAGTAGTTCGGTTGCACTTGGCCGCTGCCCGAGAGCGAGACGAGCACGCTATTGGCGACGTCCTGCTGCGTCATTCCCAATTCGCGGGCGCGCGTCTGGTCAACGTCGATATGCAGTTTCGGCACGTTCATCACCTGATGCAGATGGACGTCTTTGACGCCGTGAATCTCGCGAACGCGCTCGGCGATCTCCGTCGCCATCGCAAAGTTCTCCGTGCGGTTGAGCCCGGCGATTTGAATGTCGATCGGAGCAGGAAGCCCGAAGTTCAAAATCTGGCTGACGATGTCGGCCGGCTGAAAGAAGAACGTCAGGTTCGGGAATTTCTGCGGCAAGATTTCGCGGAGCTGAGCCATGTACTCCGGCGTCGAGCGGGTGCGGTCGGACGAGAGAGCGACGAGGATCTCGCCGTCGGCCATGCTCGTCGTCGCGCTATCGCCGAACGCCATCGCGTAAGTGCGGTTCGGCAAGCCGATGTTGTCGAGAACCAGCTCGATTTCATTCGCCGGAATGACTTCGCGAATCGCGTTTTCGACGGCGCTAAAATACAGTTCGGTCTGCTCGATCCGCGTCCCCGCGGGTGCCCGAACGTGCAGACGGAATTGGCCCGCATCGACGGTCGGGAAGAAATCGCGGCCGACCCACGGCAGCAGCAGCGCTCCGGTCGCCACGACTCCCGCGAAGAGCAAGAACACGCTCCGCCGATGCGTCAGATTCCAGTGCAGAATGCGGACATAGATATCGCGAAAACGTTCGAAGCTGCGTTCGAAAGTGTAGTGCAGACGGCTGAAGATGCCGGTCGGCGCGGAGGGCGTTGCGTTGTGGCCGTGCCCGTGCCCGTGTACCAATTCGGCGGGGAGCAAGTAGTCGACCATCGTCGGCACGATCGTCCGCGACAGCAGATACGATGCCCCCATTGCGAAGGCGACGGCCAACGCGAGCGGTGTGAACAGATATTTCGGAGCCCCTTCGAGGAACAGCACCGAAACGAACACGATGCTGATCGTCAGCGTCGACACGAACGTCGGGCCGGCAATTTGTTGGGCCCCGTCGAGAATCGCCTGACGCAGCGGCTTCCCGAGGCCGATGTTGCGGTGAATGTTCTCGATTTCGACCGTCGCATCGTCGACCAAGATACCGACCGCCAACGCCAAGCCGCCGAGCGTCATCACGTTCAGTGAATGGCCGAGCAAGTAGAGCATGATGATCGACGAGAGGATCGCGAGCGGAATCGAGACCGCGACGATGAGCGTGCTTCGCCAACTGCCGAGGAAGAGCAGAATCATCGCCGCCGTCAGCAAGCCCGCGATGATGCTCTCGGCCACGACGCCGTGCAAAGCGGCCGTCACGAAGACCGATTGATCGAACAACATATCGATCTTCAATCCCGGCGGGGCCGAGGCCTTGATGTCGGGCATCATCGCTTGCACGCGATGGACGATGTCGAGCGTCGAGGCATTGCCGTTCTTCAGCAAGGTGACCAACGCCCCACGGCTGCCGTTACGGCGGACGATCGTCGTCTGCGCGGTGCTGCCGTCGCGGACTTGCGCGACGTCGCGCATGTAGATCGTCGCGCCGTCGACGACCTTGACCGGGATGTTGTTGAAGTCGGCAGGCGACGGCGGCGTGTTGTTCAGCGAGACCGGATACTCGTGGACGTCGATTCGGGCGACGCCCGTCGGCGAAGCCAAGTTGTAGGCACTGATGGCGTCGGCGACTTCTTTCGGCGAGATCCCCTTGGCTTGCAGCAGTTGCGGGTCGACGTCGACCATCACCTGTCGTTCGCGGCCGCCGTATGGCGTCGGCATAGTCAGGCCTTGCACGGTTGATAGCTGCGTTCGCAACACATAGAGACCGTAGTCGTAGACTTCGCCTTCCGACATCGACTCGCTGCTCAGGCTGATTTGCAGAATCGGCACGCTCGAGGCATTGAAGCGGAGAATGATCGGCGGTTGTACACCCGGCGGCATCAGCGCGCGAATCGCCTGGCTGGCCGACGTTACTTGCGAGAGGGCCGTGCCGATGTCTGCCGTCGGGTGGAAGTAGATCTTGATGACCGCGACGCCGCTGAGCGTTTGCGATTCGACCCGCTTGATGTCGCTCACATTTCCCGTGTAGGCGTACTCGCTGTACGTCGTGATCCGGCGTTCCATCTCGCTCGCTTCCATCCCTTTGTAAGTCCAGATGACGTTGACGACGGGGATGTCGATCTCGGGGAAGATGTCGGTCCGCATCTGGTTGATCGCCGTCGCCCCGAGCACGACGATGAGCAAGGCCATGACGACGAACGTGTAGGGACGTTGGAGGGCGAGTCGTACGATCCACATGGCCGGGTCTCCGCAAAAGGGACGTCGCAGTCGGGTTACACGGGGAGATACCGACGACAGGGCGGGGACCTTACACGTCGGCGGGAAAAAGGCTCGATATCTCGAAATTGCCGCGAAATTCGCGTGTCAGCGGGATCGTCGTGTAAGGTCGCCTTCGCCCGCCGGTATACCCCTTCGTAACGACACCCCAACTTGCCTAAAGCGATTTACGAGGAGCCTGTCATGTCGACCTACTTAATGCTGTTTACGCTCGTGCATGTGCTGATCAGTCTGGTGGCGATCGCCGGCGGGTTCGTGGTGATGTACGAACTGCTTCGCTCGCAGGCGTCGCGAGGCTGGACCGCGTTCTTTTTGGCGACGACCGTGCTGACGAGCGTCACCGGTTTTGGGTTTCCGGTCGTGCACGTCACGCCCGGGCATGTGCTGGGGGTGCTGTCGCTAATCGCGCTCGGCTTGGCCCTTTACGCGTTGTATTCGCGGCAACTCGTCGGACGATGGCGAACCGTTTACGTTGTGACGGCGTTAGTCGCGCAGTATTTCAACGTGTTCGTGCTGATTGTGCAGAGCTTCCAGAAGGTGCCGGCCCTGCATGCCTTGGCCCCGACGCAAACCGAATGGCCGTTCGCGCTGGTGCAAGGCCTCGCGCTGGTGGGGTTCGTCGCAGCCGGATATCTGTCGACGGCTCGCTTCCCGACGGCCGGCGTCGCGACGAGCGGGCGACTCCCCGCCTAGTCCGCGCCGCAAACGTTCTCAACTCGGTACAGCCCGACGAAACGATTCGTCGGGCTTTTTTTATGCGTCGAGCGGGGCGGAATAAGATTCTGCGAGAATTCGTGTAAGGCCCCAACATCCGGCCGGTATGACTTGATGTACGACGGGACGAACCGTCGCCCCAAACACAAAAATGACCTCTCTCATTTACGAAGGATGCTTAGCCATGTCTCAGAAACTTGCCAATCAGGTTGCGGTCGTCACGGGTGCTTCGAAGGGAATTGGGGCGGAGATTGCCAAGCAGTTGGCTGCGGCCGGGGCCGCCGTCGTCGTCAACTACTCGGCCAGCAAGGCCGGCGCCGAAAAGACGGTCGCCGAGATCACGAAGGCCGGCGGCAAAGCGATCGCCGTGCAAGCCGACGTCTCGAAGCAGGCCGACGTCCAACGACTCTTCGCCGAAACAAAGAAGGCCTTCGATCGCGTCGACGTTCTCGTCAACAATGCCGGCATCTATGAATTCGCTCCGCTCGAAGCGGTGACGGCAGAACACTTTCACAAGCAGTTCGACCTGAACGTGCTGGGTCTGCTGTTCGCCTCGCAAGAAGCGGTGAAGCACTTCGGTTCCAGCGGCGGGAGCATCATCAACATCAGCTCGGTCGTTTCTCGTTCGCCGGTGCCGGGCGGCTCGGTCTACAGTGCGACGAAGGGGGCGGTCGACTCGCTGACTCGCGCCCTGGCGTTCGAACTCGGGGCGAAGAAGATTCGCGTCAACACGATCAACCCGGGCATGGTCGAGACCGAAGGAACGCACGGCGCGGGGATCACCGAAAGCGACTTCCGCAAGAAGGTCGAATCGGACACACCGCTCGGTCGGATTGGCCAAGTCGGCGACATCGCCCCGGCCGTGGTTTACTTGGCGTCGAGTGATTCGGCTTGGGTGACGGGCGAGAGCTTTTTTATCGGCGGCGGCCTGCGATAGTCGGCCCTTTTCCGTGGGACGAAAGCCGCACGACGTAGGGTCGTGCGGCTTTCTGTTTGCGCGGTGCTAGCAGGGACGGTACCTGGCGCGAGTTCTCTTCTGTCGACGGGGGGGAATTGCTATCATCCCGCCCCTTGCGCCGGGTCGTGTTTTTGGAGTCAAACCGATGTCCTGTTTCCGTCTTCAGTTGATCACGTTGCTCTCGGCGATCGGCGTAGGTTTCAATCTCGGAATGTTGACGCAACGCATCGCGGCCGAAGAAGCTCGCGTGTTGTTCGACGTGCCGGACAAGATCGAGTGCCACGATGTGACGCCGGAAAAGTGCGCCGCGATGCACCCGACGTTGAAAGTGATCGAAGCGAAGTTTCGCATCTCGGCCGCCTTCATGGCCGGTAACGAAGAGTCGGCGGTCGACTTCAACTACATGATCAGCAGCCCGAAGATGCGGCTCAAGATCCTCGACTACTTGCCGAACACGACGCTTGAGAGCCAGTTCGCCGACGATCGAATCGAAGTGGCCGACTTTACCGAAGAAGGGGACACGTCGACCCAAGAAGCCCGCGTGGCGTACGCGTTCTTTTCGCTCAGCGCGGTGAAATCGCAGATGAGCCGCAAGCTGGAGCAAAACAAGTATCAACGGATCGCGCCGAAGTCGCTGGTCGTGGCTTCCGGCACGATGAACCGCGGCCACGGCGTCTTCTACAAGCTACGTCCGTCGAACGCCGCCTCGTTGGAAGGTTCGAAAGAGTTCAGTTTCTTGGCGATCGTACCGAAGAACTGGCGCGGCGATTGGTGCACGTTCGTCTGCACGGCGCGGAGCGAAAAGAAGAACCTGCTCGGTACATCGATCGCCACGTCGGGCCTGACGAAGGTCGACATCGGTTTGTATCTGTGCGGCGACGAACCGGCGAGCGATCTGGCGGCCGAATTGTGCACCAAGTTGGAAGCGAACGACGGGATCGTCGTGAAGCATTGGTCGGCCGAGGCCGCCAAGTCGATGGAAGCGGCGCAACCGACGTCGGCCGGCGTGCAACTCGTCACTCACTTCGACGAGTTCTTCGGCGATCTCGCTAAGAAGGCGCATGTCATCAAATCGACCGACGCGAAGAGCCCCGAACTCGAAGCCGCTTTGCAGGGTGTGAACGACGTCGAAGCGAAGCTCGGGGCGCTCTCGGGCGTCGAATAGCCTCGCCGTCGCGCAAGACTTCCGCATTCTTTTCTCCCGCGGCATTCGCCGTTGGGCGGGCTGCTTGTTTCGCGCCGGCGGGCGACTATCATGACGGGCCTGCCCGCTTCCCTCGCGAAACTATTTCCCACGCTCAATCGGGAGTCTTCCTCATGCGTCGCTTTGCTCCGGCCCTCGTTCTGGCTTTGTTGTTCGCTCGGCCCGTTGCGGCTGAGGTGAAGTTGCCGGCCCTCTTCTCTTCGGGCGTCGTGCTGCAGCGCGATGTGGAAGTGCCGGTCTGGGGAACGGCCGCGGCCGATGCCGAAGTGACCGTGGCGCTCGACGGTGCGAAGCAAACCGTGAAGGTCGACGCTGCCGGTAAGTGGAAGGTCAAGCTACCCGCGCACACCGCAGGCGGACCGCACACGCTCGCCGTCGCCGAAGCCGGCGGCAAGCCGGTCGAAGTGACTGACGTTCAATTCGGCGAAGTCTGGATCGCGTCGGGCCAGTCGAATATGCACTGGACCTTCTCGCACAACATCTTGAACAAAGAGAAGGAACTCGACGCCGCGAACGATCCGTTGCTGCGGCAGTTCACCGTGAAGAAAGGCCAGGCCAAAGAGCCGATGTCGGACACGGCCGGCAAGTGGCTCGGCGCTTCGAAAGAGAATCTGCTCGTCGACGGTCCGAACGGTTGCTCGGCCGTCGGTTACTTCTTTGCCCGCAAGCTGCGCGAAGAACTCAAGGTTCCAGTCGGCATTATCAATTCGTCGGTCGGCGGGACGCCGATTCAACAATGGTCGCCCGGCGGCGGGTTGTTCAACAACATGATCCACCCGCTCGCGCCGTTCGCGATCCGCGGCGCGATCTGGTACCAAGGAGAGAGCAACGTCACGCTCGGCCATGGCTACGTCGACCTCACGAAGACGCAAGTGACCGCCTGGCGCGAACTTTGGGGCCAAGGGGAGTTCCCGTATTACTTCGTGCAGATCGCACCGTTCACCTATGCCTCGAAGCCGAACAGCAAAGTGCCCGCCCACACGCTGCCGTTATTTTGGGAAGCACAGACGGCCATCCGCAAAGCGGTGCCGAATACGGCGATGGTCGTCATCACGGATCTCGTCGATAACGTGAACGACATTCATCCGGCGAATAAGCAGGACGTCGGCGCGCGGCTGGCCAACACGGCTTTGGCCCGCGACTACGGCAAGTCGGACTTGGCCCATGCCTCGCCGCTGTTTGCCAGTGCGCAACGGACCGGCGATACGATCCGCTGTAAGCTCAGCAACGTCGGCAGCGGCCTGGTCAGTCGCGACGGCAAGCCGCTGACGTTCTTCACGATCGCCGGCAGCGATCACCAATTTCACCCGGCCGAAGCGACGATCGACGGCGAAGAAGTCGTCGTCCGTAGCGACGCCGTGAAGGAACCGGTTGCCGTCCGCTTTGCATGGGACGAAAAGGCAATGCCGAACTTGGCGACCAAAGAGGGGCTGCCGGCGAACGCTTTCCGGACCGATGAATGGAAGCTGGAGGCCACGGCTGTGCCTGCCGCGACGCCGGGTGAAAAGAAATAGTTAACGCAGGTGCTTCAAAAATGTACGCCGGCGGTATCAACCTCGGTTGCGGTTTGGATTGGATCGTCGACTTGTGGATTGCTCAGGAAGTCGTCCGAAAAATCCAAGTCGGTTTTTCCGTGCACGATGACAAGCGGTTGATGCAATGTTTGGATGCGGTGTGGAATTCTCCCGATCGCGTGGCGAACCTCACTGACGCAACGACGGAAGAAATTAGTCGGCTTCGTGACGCGGCGAACACGGCACTGGCCGAAACGGAAGTGGACGGTGCTAAGGACTGGTTCCAGCCGTCGACATTTCCAAGCTATTTGGCAAACTTCCAGGAATTAGTCCGAGTAATTGCCGCTGATCCGCGAGCACGGTAGCGAAGCTTGTCCCTTCAGTCTGCTAGCCGCCGCCGACGGCGGGAATGATATGCACTTCGCTCGTCGGGCCGATCTGCGCGAGCAGGCCGCGCGAGGCGAACGCGCCGTCGATCGAGGCGGCGAAGCCGGACGCGAGACCGTCGTCGGTCCGCACGCGGTTCACGAATTCGGGATATGTTTCGGCCACGGTGCGAAACGCTTGCCGCAGCGTGCCGGCTGGGATCTCGATGCGGTCGACGCCGCCGGTGAGATCGCGCAGTTGATGAGGAATAAAAAGCGTCGGCATTTCCTGCGTCCCATTTACAGCGTCGGCCCAATGCACCACGGGGCGAACTCTTCTTCGCCGATGCCGTGTTGTTCGCTCTTCGGCTTGCGGCCGCTGGCGACTTCGAGAATCGTCTCGAAGATTTGTTTGCCGACTTCGGCCAGCGGCGTTCCTTTGCTTAGGACGACGCCCGCGTCGAGGTCCATATCGCCGATCATCCGTTCGTACATCGGCGTATTGGTTGCGATCTTGATCGACGGCGTCGGCTTGCAGCCGAAACAGCTGCCGCGCCCCGTTGTGAAGCAGATGACGTTGCAGCCGCCGGCGACCAAGCCGGTGACGCTCACGGGATCGAGTCCCGGCGTGTCCATGAAGACGAACCCGCGCGACTTGATCTGCTCACCGTAGAGGACGACGTCGTTCAGTGCGGTCGAGCCGGCCTTGGCCATCGCGCCGAGCGATTTTTCGTAGATCGTCGTGAGCCCCCCTTCTTTGTTGCCGGTCGACGGATTGTTATCGAGCCGAGCGCCGAACATCGCGGCGTATTTTTCCCACCAGCGAATCCGCTCGACGAGCTTTTCGCCCACCGCACGGGTCCGCGAACGTTTCGTCAGCAAATGCTCGGCCCCGTAGGTTTCCGAGGTTTCGGCCAATACGGTCGTGCCGCCGCAGGCGACGAGCATGTCGCTGGCGATGCCGAGCGCGGGGTTGGCCGTCACGCCGGAGTTGCCGTCGGACCCGCCGCAGTTGAGGCCGAGGACGATCTCGCTCGCGGGGATCTCGACGCGTCGGACGTCGTTCGCCCGCGGCAGCAAGTCGTTGATCGCCCGCAGGCCGGCTTCGATCGTGTTCTGCGTCCCGCCGAGGTCTTGCATGACGAGAATCGGCGCCTTCGTCGGCGTCGGCGAGTTCCCCAGGCCGTCGATCTGCACCAACCCGCGGCTATCGACTAAGTACGGCAGCGCGCCGGTCTCGCAGCCGAGGCCGATGAGCAGATAAGCGCCGACGTTCGGGTGCTTCGCGAAGCCGGCGAGCGTCCGATTGAGTTGTTCGTGATCGTCGCCGCCGAACTGCATGCCGCAGCCCCCTTTGTGGACGAGCGGCAAGATGCCGTCGACGTTGGGGAATTTTTTCAGCAGCTCCGTGTCGAACCGCGAGGCCAAATACTTGCTGACCGAGGCCGAGCAATTGACGTTTGAGATGATGGCGATGTAGTTGCGCGTCCCGGCGCGACCGTCGGCGCGGCGATAGCCTTGAAAAGTCCGACCGACGATCGGCGTCGGGTCGGGCGGAATTTCGGTCGCGTACTCGTACTGCCGTTCGAAGGCCGTGGCGGTCGTGTTGTGCGTGTGGATCCAATCGCCGGGAGCGACGGCCTGCGAGGCGAAGCCGATCGTCTGGCCGTAGCGGAGGATCGGCTTGCCGATGGCGATCGGTGCGAGGGCCACTTTATGTCCCATGCGGATCGCGCCGTTGACGGCGACGGTCTTCCCGCCGGCGGTCACTTTTTCGCCCGACTCGAGGTTGCGAACGGCGATGCAAACGTTGTCGGTCGGGTGCAGGTGCAAGACGTCGGGCATGGGAAGAAGTAGGCGGTAGGCAGCGGGGCGGAGGGCAGTCTTGAATTCGGAATGCCTAATGCCCCGTAGCGCAAGCGACGGGTTCAGTCGTTTCGGGTCACTCCCTTAAAGCTATCGGGCGGCCGTGGCAGCGTCTATCCCTAGGAGTGGATTCGCTTTAGAGGGGCTCGTCGAACGCGACGAAACCCCGGTAATTGGTAAGACCGCTCGGGAAGTCGGGAATCTTCCGGCGGCCTCCGACGTCGAATCATGGTAAAGTGAAGGGACGCCCTTCACGTCGCCGCCGCATCTTGCAGCTACTGGGCATGGCAACCGATACCTTTCCAACCGGCTCGTCCGACTCGAACCCGGCCCGCGGTGCGCGCGGCGGCCGGGTCATCGAGTATCAGCAATATATCGACGCCCAACTCGGCCGAACGCGTCGCCGGGTGAAGTGGGTCGATCTCTGGGCCGGCATGGCGCTGCTTGCCGCCGGCGTCATCGGTTACTTCCTACTGGCGGCGGTCGTCGATCATTGGGTCATCCCCGGCGGCTTGGGTACGACCGGACGTTGGCTGCTGCTGATCGGCTTGCTCGCCGGTGTGGCTGTGCATCTGTTCGGCGTCGTCGTGCCGTTCTTGTTGCGGAAGGTGAACCCGGTCTATGCCGCGGCTGCCATCGAACAGGGCGGCCCGATGAAGAACACGCTCATCAACTTCTTGTTGTTGCGCAAAGAACCGACCGTCATGCCCGACGGCGTGCTCGACGCGATGAAGGAACAAGCGGCGGTCCGGCTGTCGACCGTCCCCGGCGATGCCTCGGTCGATCGCAGTGCCCTGCTCCGCTGGTGCTATGTGCTGGCCGCGGTGCTGATCGGCGCGCTCGGCTACGCGATGGTCTCGCCCAAAGATTCGTTCCGGTCCATCCGTCGCGTGATTTCGCCTTGGGCCGAGTTGGCTGCGCCGACCCGCGTGCGGATCGAAAGCGTCGACCCGGGCGATGCTCAACGTCGCCGCGACGATGTGGTGACGGTGACGATGCGCGTCGCCGGCGTGCGCGAGTCCGACGCGGTTGTTCTCTTTTACTCCGCCTCGGGCAACCCGGCCGACGACGTGCCGCTGCCGATGCAGAGCGACCACAATCGCTATCTCTGGAAGGTCGCCCTGCCGCCGGGGAGCGAAGGGCTTAAGCAGGACCTGTTTTATTACATTCAAGCAGGCGACGCCGCGACGCCCCGCTATCGGATCAAAGTCCTGGCGACGCCGGTGATCAACGTCCGCGCCGTGCGGTTCGATTACCCGGCCTACACCGGACTGCCGCCGCGGACGATCGAGCGCCAAGGAGATTTGAAGGCCCTCGAAGGGACGCGCGTCACCATCACGGCCGAGGCGAATCAGCCGATTCGCGCCGCCCATGTGGCGTTCGACACGGCCCGCAACAAAGACGTCGAGCTCAAGGCCGAGGGGCTCGCCGCCGTCGGCGCATTCGACTTGGCGCTGCTGAAAGATCGCATCACGCCGGGTCACACTTCGTACGTCTTGCGGTTCGCGAACGTCGACGGTGAAGAGAATCCGAAGCCGACCGAAT
>CAMCTH010000021.1 GCA_945877965.1 Planctomicrobium piriforme
CGAGACGGACATCTGAATGCGATTAACGCGAACGAGGAAATCATCGACGCGGGTATCTCGAACGGGCTGGCTTCCACCAACCCTGTGGTTCGCGACCTGTATGAACGCTATGTGCCCGAAGAGCAGCGGACCAAGAAACTTGGGACGACTGTTAAGGCCGACGACATTCTGATGCTGCCAGCCGACACTCTGCGAGGAAAGCTGCTCTTTGCGGAATCAAAGTCCGTTCAGTGCCGAAACTGCCACAAAGTCGGCGAGATTGGCAAACAGATCGGGCCCGACCTGAATGCGATCGGTAAGAAGCTCGATAAACCGAAGTTGCTGGAAAGCATGCTCGAGCCGTCGAAGACGATCGATCCCAAGTTCGCCGCGCAACTCGTCGAGACGAGCGACGGCCAGGTCGTCACCGGTCTGCTCGTTCGCCAAGACGACACGCAGGTGGTGCTGCGGCAGATCGACGGTAAGGAAACGACGGTCGCCGTCGCCGACGTCGAGGTGATCGCCCCGCAACAAAAATCGCTGATGCCGGAGTTGCTGCTGCAAGACCTGACGGCCCAGCAAGTGGCGGACTTGTTGGAATACCTTTCGTCGCTGAAGTAGAGAACGCGGGCCATGGCGTTCCGTCAGTTCGTTCCATCAGGCCAACGGCCTGAAATAATCCAGCCCAGGGCAACGCCCTGGGAACGATGAAACCCATAAGATTTGAGAGCCCTGAAAGGGCGAAATAACCCGAGATCGCCGACATGTATTTATTTCGTCCCTTCAGGGCTTTCGCTGCGTCGCGGTTCGGTTACCCAGGGCGTTGCCCTGGGCTGGCGTATTTCGCCCTTTCAGGGCGAGCGTCAGTGCGCGCGCTGGCGACGATGCTTCTTTGCGTCGCGATGGTCGCGTCGGCCCGGGCCGAACTCACGTCGTTAAAAATCCTGCGTCGCGAGCCGTTCGCCGGCGGCAAGTCGTTCGGCGACGTCGGGGCGTACGAGCGGATCATCGGCCTCGCGCACTACGAGATCGATCCGGCCCATGCGCGGAATCAGGGGATCGTCGATCTCGATCTCGCCCCGCGCAACGCCGCCGGGAAGGTCGAGTTCGAGGCCGACGTCGATCTGCTGGCTCCCGTCGATCCAACGAAAGGGAACGGCGCGATCTTTTACGACGTGAACAATCGCGGCGGCAAGCTGGCGCTGCGGTTCTTCAATCATGCCAAGATGACCAACTCGCCGACGACGGCCGAAGATGCCGGCGACGGTTTTTTAATGCGTCGCGGCTATGTGATCGTGTGGTCCGGCTGGCTCGGCGAACTGCTGCCGGGGGACGGTCGACTGCGGATGCGCGCCCCGGTCGCCTTGCAAGACGGCAAGCCGTTGCGCGGCTTGGTTCGTTACGAGATCATGACCGACGAACCCGCCGACGTGATGCCGCTGACGCGGCGCGAAGGGCACGGTGCGTTCCCCCTCACCGAGCGCGGACAGGCCGAGGCGACGCTCACTTGGCGTCAGCGCGAGAACGACCCCCGCGTGCCGATCCCGCGTGGCCAATGGTCGCTTGAGTCGGGGGACGTGAAGTCGGTCGAGTTCGGCGTGACGGGAACGCTGCCCCATTTGCGACTCCGCGTCGCCGGCGGGTTTCGGCCCGGCTTTTTGTACGAACTCATCGGCGAATGCGAAGGCTCGCTCATCCAGGGCGTGTGCTATCCCGCGGTTCGCGATTTGATCTCGTTTTTCAAGCATGAGACGAGCGAGCAGAACCCGTTTCGCACGGCCGACGGCAAGCCGCTGCTCACGCGAGCGCACGGCTTCGGCGTCTCGCAGAGCGGCCGCTACTTGCGCAACTTTTTGTATCTCGGCTTCAATGCCGATGAAGCCGATCGAAAAGTGTTCGACGGGCTGATGCCGCACGTCGGCGGGGCGGGGCTCGGCTATTTCAATCATCGCTTCGCGCAGCCGACGAAGTTCGCCAGCCAGCATCTCGAACATCTCTACCCGAGCGATTACTTTCCGTTCGCCTACGGCGACGACGTCGATCCGTTCACGCAGCAGACCGACGGCTTGCAACGACGACTGCACGGCGACGAAGCGAAGTTCTTGCCGAAGGTAATGAACACGCAAGGGGCCGGCGAATACTGGAGCCGCGCCGGCTCGTTGGTCCACACCGATCCGCTGGGGACGCGCGATGCCGAGGTGCCGGAGAACGTGCGGCTCTATTCGTTCGGCGGGACGCAACACAGTGCCGCGACGGGACCGCTCGACGCCGGCTACGGCGACAATCTGCTGAACCCGGCCGACTACAACCCGTTCTTGCGCGTGTTGCTCGACGCCTTGGATGCGTGGGCCAAAGACGGCGAAACGCCGCCGCCGAGCGTCTATCCGCGGATCGCCGACGGCACGCTCGTCGATTGGCGGCGCGAGTCGACCGGCTTCCCCCTGATCCCCGCCGTCCGCTATCCCGAACTTATCCAAACGGCGCGGCGACTCGATTTCGGACCCGACTTCTGGACCAAGGGAATCAGCACGATCGAACCGCCCCGCGAGTTGGAAGCCTACAAAGTGCTCGCGCCGCGCGTCGGACCCGATGGCAACGAGCTCGGTACTCTGCTGCCGATCGAAGTGGCGGTGCCGACGGCGACCTACACCGGCTGGAACTTACGCCGCGCCGACGCCGGGGCCGAGGGAGAGATGGTCGCCCTGATGGGGTCGTACATTCCGTTTCCCAAGACCAAGGCGGACCGCACGGCAAGCGGCGACCCGCGCGAGTCGCTGGAAGAACGCTACGGCAACTACGCCGAGTACGAACGCCGCTTCCGCGTAACGTGCGCCGATTACGTCAAACGCGGCTATTTACTCCAAGAAGATGCCGACCGGTTGATCTCACGACTCGGGCCCGTGAAGGAAATGTTCGCCGAGTGAGTCGGAGGATTCACTACCGAGGCACGGAGGACACGGAGATGGAGTTCAGAAGCGTCCGCAGATGACGCAGATTTCGCAGATGAGAAAGAAGGCGTTGATGCTCATTTCTAATCTGCGAAATCTGCGGATGCCTGTCTCCGTTCCTCCGCGGTGCAATCTACTTCGCTGAATCGAGTCGGCTAATATCCGCGTGGTAGTGACAGCGGACCAAGTGCTTGGATTCGGGGTCGATCGGGGCGAGCGGTGGGAGGTCTTTGCGGCAGGCTTCGGGTTTGCCTAATAATTCGTACAGCGGGCAGCGTGGGTGGAAGGCGCAGCCTTGCGGGACGTTGATCGGCGAGGGGATTTCGTCGTCGACGGCCGAGACGCGGACGCGGCGCTTCGTTGGGTCGGGGACCGGGATGGCCGACAGCAGCACGCGGGTATACGGATGCCGCGGGGCGTCGTACAGCGCGGCGGTCGGAGCTTGCTCCACAATGCGGCCCAGATACATCACCGCCACTTGCTTACTGATGTGCCGGACCGCGCCGAGATCGTGGCTGATCATCAAATAGCTCAGCCCGAGGTTCTTTTGCAGGTCTTGCAAAAGGTTGATGACTTGGGCACGGATCGACACGTCGAGGGCGCTGGTCGGTTCGTCGCAAACGATGAAGGCGGGATCGAGGGCCAGAGCCCGGGCGATGCCGACGCGCTGACGTTGGCCGCCGGAGAACTCGTGCGGGTAGCGATAGGCCGCATCGGGCGGGAGGCCGACTTGTTGCAGCAACTCGGCGACGCGGTCTTTGAGCGTCGCCCCGCGAACGAGGCCGTGAATCCGCAGCGGCTCGGCCACCGCGCCGCCGACGGTCATGCGCGGGTTGAGCGAGCCGTACGGATCTTGAAAGATGATCTGCATCTGGCGGCGGAGCGGTCGCAACTGGCTCCGCGGCAGATCGAGCAGCGAGCGTCCGTTGAACGTCACGCTACCGCTCGTCGCCGGGATGAGCCGCAGCAGCGCGCGGCCGACGGTCGTCTTACCGCAGCCGCTTTCGCCGACGAGTCCGAGCGTTTCGCCTTTGCCGATCGTGAAGCTGACGTCGTCGACCGCCTTGACCCACTGCTTAACCCGCGCGAACAAGCCGCGACGGACCGGGAAGTATTTGCAGAGTTTGTCGACGGCCAGCAACGGCTTCGCGGCGATCGCCGTTGGATTTGCAGCAGCGGGTGGTTTCGCGGCGACGGTCATGAGCGGGCCTCGGCGGGAGAGAAGTCAACGACGCGACCGGCGGCCAATTCGCTTGCGAACCAGCAGGCCGAAAAGTGCCCGGGCTCGATCTCGACGAGCGGCGGATCTTCCGCACACTTCGTCGTCGCCAGCGGACAGCGAGCGCGGAAGCGACAGCCGCTGGGAAAATTCGTCGGCGACGGGACGTTACCCGGGATCGCTTGCAAACGTTCGGTGCTGCGGTCGACGCGCGGCAAGCTGTTGAACAGGCCGATCGTGTACGGATGCAGCGGCTTGCCGAAGAGCGAGCGGACGTCGGCCTTTTCGACCACGCGGCCGGCATACATCACGACGACGTCGTCGGCCGTCTCCGCCACGACGCCGAGATCGTGCGTGATCAGCAACACGGCCGTACCGTGCTTCTCGCGCATCTGTCCGAGCAGTTCCAAGATGCGAGCCTGGATCGTCACGTCGAGCGCCGTCGTCGGCTCGTCGGCAATGATGAGTTGCGGATTGCACGACAAGGCCATCGCAATCATCGCCCGTTGTTTCATCCCGCCCGAGAGTTCATGCGGATACTGATCGATGCGTCGCTCGGGCTCGCTCATGCGAACTTCGTTGAGCAGCTTGAGCACGGCCGTGCGGAGTTCGGCTTTCGTCAAGCCCGGGTTGTGCAGGCTGATCGCTTCGCTGATTTGATTACCGATCGTGAAGACCGGGTTTAAGCTCGTGGCCGGTTCTTGAAAGATCATCGCAGCCAGCTTGCCGCGGATGCTGCGAAGTTCCGCTTCGCTCTTGGAGACGAGGTCTTGGCCGTCGAGCAGGATTTTGCCGCTGACGATCTCACCCGGCGGAATGGCGACGAGTTTGAGAATGCTCAGGGCCGTGACGGTCTTGCCGCAGCCGCTTTCGCCGACCAAAGCCAACGTCCGACCGCGGTTGAGCGTGAACGAGACTCCGTCGACGGCGCGGGCCGTGCCATGCTCGGTGTGGAAATAGGTCCGCAGATCGCGGACTTCCAGCAGCGGGGCGGCCCCGGCAGGCGGAACGGCGGGGGCTTTCGCGGCGTCGGGCATCAGCGGGGTCTCGTCGTGGAATCTCAGTAGCCTTCGCTCGGGAGCTGACGAAAGAGCACGACGAATCGCGCGCAAGTGCCAGCAGAGCGGGGAGTTGCGATTGTAGAAGTGTTTCGCTCCGGCGGTCAACACAAACCTTGCCGGGCGTGCAGCCGCTGACGGTCGCGCGGAGTTTGCCGGTTGTAACTCATGTAACGCTGGGCGGCTGCCGATTCAGCATCTATGGGGGAGGTTCCAACTCGGGGCCTTCGGATTTTCGGGGGAACTTGCGCCGCCGCGTCGACCGGATGCCGGCCCGCGCAAGGTTAGGGGGAACGCATGCGTACGCAACGGGGCCTCAGCCTCATCTTGTTGTCTGCCCTATTCTGCGCCGTCGGCAGCGGCTGTTGTTGCAAGAAAGGGTTCGTGATCCGCGGCGATTGGTCGCTGGAACTGAACCGCTTGCCGTTCATGTCGTCCAACGGCCCGCAATACGAAACGCCCTGCGACGAATATGAGTGCGACGTGCCGTGCAGTTGCACCGACGGTTGCACGACCGGCGGCTGCACCTCGGGCTGTCGCTGCGGAGCGCATGCCGGGATGGGCGCCGACGGCTACGACTACGGTCCCGGTGCAGGGGGTCATGGCCACGGCGGAGCGGGACACGGCGGCAGCGGCGAACCGACGTTGCCCCCGCCGCCGACTCCGACGCCCGGTCAGGCCGCGCGATTTCATCCGGTGCCGACGCGGCCCGTGTTTGAACCGTCGCCCAACGATTACGCCCCCGCCGGCGGCGAGTGGGTGCCGGCCGCGGCCGGTGCGCGATCGCAACGTCGCACTTAACTCTCACTACTATCGATCGAATCGCCTCGCTGCGGATCCATTCGCACGGCGACACATTCTTTGCCGACTCCTCTTCGGCGCGCACCACGCCGCTTCGACCCGTTGCGGCCGATGCTCTCGTTTCACACGGCAAAACGACCTGCACGCGTCGCGATTTCTATTTGCCGCGGATGACTTTACGAAAAATATGGGCCCCCGACGGATGCCAACCTAGGCAGTCTGTATGGCCCTAGCAGTAGGGTTTGAAGGAGGTCGCAACCGGGGACCGATGATTCCTTGGGTTGTCGTGCTATCGCTCGGAGAGGAACCACCTCGCTGCCGTGTGAACGATTAACCACGTGATTGCGCCGACCGTCGTGTCGCCGCGCCCAGGATGGGTGCCGCTGCACGCGAGCTGTGAACCTCGCACGTTCCGCAGTTCATCGACCGCCGTCGACTCCTAGAACCGCCCACCAACGCGACGAACGCACCCATGCATGAGTTGCCGGCACGAACCGCTGGGCGATTGAACACCTTCCGGGCCGTGGCGGCGATGGCTGCGTTGTGCCTCACGTGTACAACCGCGGTCTCTTCCGAGTTGCGGAAGACGCCGCTGGTGAAGGCCGTGCTCGAAGCGCGTCCGTCGATCGTCAACATTCACGGCGAGAAACTCGTCGCCGCCGAATTCGCTCCGCCGACCGCCGCCGGCGCTCCCGACAATCGTCGCCGCGTCAACGGCATGGGAACCGGCGTCGTCATCGACGAGCGGGGCTATATCGTCACCAATCACCATGTGGTCGACGGCGTCCGCCGGATCCTGGTGACCACGTCGGAAGAACAAACGTACGTCGCGCAGCTGATCTCACACGATCCCAAGACCGATCTGGCGATCATCAAGATCGAAGCCCCGCAATCGTTGCCGGTCATCGCCATCGGCACGTCCTCGGACCTCATGCCGGGCGAGACCGTCATCGCCATCGGCAACGCGTTCGGTTACGAACACACGGTGACCGAGGGGATCATCAGTGCCTTGCATCGTTCGGTTCAAGTGAGCGACACGCAGAGCTACGAAGACCTGATACAAACCAGTGCGGCCATTAATCCCGGCAACTCCGGCGGCCCGCTCCTCAACATCGACGGCGAGATGATCGGCATCAACGTCGCCGTCCGCGCCGGGGCTCAAGGCATCGGCTTCGCGATTCCGATCGACAAGGCCCTGAGCATCGCCTCGGACTTGATCAGCACTCGCCGCATCGACCGGACTTGGCACGGTCTCATCGTCGACGGTTCGTTCCGGCCGGGGCTCATCGGGGCTCAGCTGAAGGAAGTCGCCGATGAAAGCGCGGCCTCGTCGCTCGGCCTGAAGGCCGGCGACGTGATCAAGACAATCGGTGCCAAGACGGTACAACGTACGCTCGATATCGAACGAGCCTTGCTCGGCAAACAGCCCGGCGAGTCGGTGTCGATGACGATCGAACGCGACAACGAAACGAAGACGTATGATCTCGTCATGCGTGCCTTGCCCGATCGGCAGCAGATCGTCGCCGGCGATCGCTTCTGGGAAATCCTCGGCTTGCGGCTCGAACCGGTCCCTTCGCGACAGTTCCAAGCCTATCGTTCGCGCTATCGCGGCGGCTTGACCGTCACGGAAGTTCGCCCCGAAGGCCCGGCTGCTAAGCAAGGGATCCGTCGCGGCGACGTCCTCGTCGGCATGCACATTTGGGAAACCGTCACGGCCGACAACGTCAACTACGTCCTCGATCGCCCCGACTTCGGCCAACTTGAACCGGTGAAGTTCTACATCCTGCGGGGCAACGAAACGCTGTACGGTCACCTGACCGTCGCCCGCAACACGCAATAAGTCTGCGGCTGCGATTGGGCCGATATTGCGTCACGTCGCGTGCATTAGCAATTGCGTAAGGTTCAACGCGATTCGAGAATAGGGAATCAACTTCCCCATTCCCCTCTCCGCTGTCCCCTCTCGCAAGATGGAACGCGAATTCATCGCCTGGCTTCGGCAACGCCTGGGTAGCGATTCGCGCCTGCTCGTCGGACCGGGAGACGATGCGGCCGTGCTTGCGCTCGGATCGCGGCCGGAGTTGGTCGTGACGACCGACATGCTCATGGACGGCGTCGACTTCGTGCTCAGCGAAGCCGACCCACGCCGCATCGGACGCAAAGCGCTGGCCGTAAACCTCAGCGATCTCGCGGCGATGGCGGCCGTGCCGCACTCAGTGGTCATCAGCGTCGCGCTGCCCCACGCTTGCGGTTTCGCCCTCGGCCAAGAGCTATTCGAAGGCCTGCTCCCGCTCGCGATGGAATTCAACACCGCGATCGCCGGCGGCGACACAAACTCATGGGACGGCCCGCTGGTGATCAACATCACCGCCTTCGGCACGCCGACGACGCAAGGCCCCCTACTCCGGAGCGGCGCCCAACCCGGTGACGCAATCGTCGTCACGGGCGCATTCGGCGGCAGCATCTTGGGGAAGCACTTTGACTTCGTTCCGCGCGTGCGCGAAGCGTTGCTGCTCCACGAACGTTACGAACTGCACGCCGGGATGGACGTCAGCGACGGGCTCTCGCTCGACTTATCGCGCCTGTGCGAAGCGAGCCGCTGCGGGGCCGAACTTCTGCTCGATCGAATCCCGATCGCCGACGCCGCCCACACGCTTGCGGCTTCGCGCGACGTAAAGGATTCGCAATCCGCCCTCGACCACGCCCTCGCCGACGGCGAAGACTTTGAACTGTTGCTGACTGTCCCCGCCGCGGAGGCCGAGCGAATGTGCCGCGAGCAACCGCTCGCAGGCGTGCCAATCACCATCATCGGCCAGATCATCGCCGAGCCGGGACTCTTTGCCGTCGACGCCGCAGGCCGACGAACGACGTTGACGCCGCGCGGATACGAACACAAGCTCCAATGACCTCGCCGCTCACGATCCAACTCCCCGACGAAGACGCCACGCGGCAACTCGGAGCCCGCTTAGGAAAACTCTTGCCCGACGGCGCGGTCGTCGCCCTCAACGGTCCGCTCGGGGCCGGCAAGACGCGGCTCGTGCAAGGCTTGGCCGGCGCGATCGGCCTCGACCCGCGCGAGGTCGTGAGCCCGACCTTCACGCTCGTTCAAGAGCATCGCGGCGCGCGGACGCTGTATCACTTCGACGCCTATCGACTCCGCGACGACGACGAGTTCCTGGCGATCGGAGTCGACGAATACTTTTACGGCACCGGTCTCTGCGTCGTCGAGTGGGCCGAGAAAGTCGCGAGCTGCCTACCGCCGGAACATCTCGAAATCCGACTCACGCCCGTCGATGAGACGACGCGGCGAGCGGAGATCACCGCCGTCGGCGAGGTTTATATCCAAGTCTTGTTACAGCTTGCGGCCCGATAGTTGCGGGCGTACGCCCGCAGCTAAAAACATCGGGAATTGAACCGAGGCGACACAAACCACTCGCGCGTCGGGTATATTCTCGGACGCTGCACCGTCCCGTTAACGCCCTCTTCTCGAGGTCATTATGTTTCGCGCGATTCGCCTGTTCTCATTGCTGTTCGTTGCGCTCTCGCTAAACGTCGCGCACGCCGACGACGCTTACTTCGACGTCCGCCTCGCCGACTTGTCGCTAACTGAAGGCAAGTACGAGGTAAATGCCTCGCCGTCGAGCAGCTATCGCTGGCAACTTTCGCGACTTTTGCGTCCACGCGTGACGATCGAGGGAGACGGCGATGCGTATTGGAGCACGGCGAACAACGTCGAGTTCCACTGGCTCGACAATCTCGACCAATGGGGAACCGTCAGTGTCCGCCTTCCGGCGACGGGCAAAGACGTCGTCGGACGGATCGACTATCCACGTCGCGACAAGCCGGGCTATGCGACCGTTCGCTTCAAGATCGCCGCCGACCAAGCGAAGCCCGCCGCGCGCGAAGCATTTCTCAAAGCGAAACTACAGCATTATCAACGCCTCGCGTCGGACGGCGTCCCCGGCACTGCTTGGTTCCGGCATCAAGCGCGGCAGACCGAACTCGAACTTCGCGGCTCCGCCCCGACCTCGACGACCGGCGCGCGTCCGGAGTTCGATCGCTTCCAACCCGGCGGCGATTTCGACGATACGTTCTCGCTCGTCTCAGGCAATCGCGCGTTGAGTGAAAATCTGCAACTCGATCGCTTGCTGCAAATCACGCAGACGACCGACTCGCAAGTGCGGCTCGATACGCTCGAAGGAATCTCGGCGAAGGAAATCGACTGGAAGCCGTTGATCGCCGGCAAGTCGCCGAAGCTCGATCCGCTCGCGAAGTATGTGCCCGCCGATCAGCACGTCGTCTTCTTCCCGACGTTCGCCGGCGCGATGGACGTTGCCGACGAGGCCGACAAGCAAGGGACCTCGCTGCTGCAAGCCGCCGAGCCACAAAGCCAAGACGCCGGCACGGTCACGAAGTACCAACGTCAGCTCGGCCTACAGACGACGGCCCTCGGCCGCTTGCTGGGACCGACGGTGATCAAGAGCATCGCCCTGACCGGCGGCGATCCGTACTTCCGGATCGGCACCGACGTCGCGTTGATTTTCGAAGCGGTCGACGTCGCGGCCCTGCGGACGGCGATCGCCGGGCAGATCGTGTTGAACACCGCCGGTGACAAACCGACAATGACCAGCGCCGTCGAACTCGGCGTCCCGTACGACTACTGGCACACGCCGGACCGCAGCGTGAGCAGCTATTTTGCGAGCTACGGCGACGTCGTCGTCGTGACGAACTCGCTCGCGCAACTCCGCCGCTTGCTCGAAACTCATCAGCAAAAAACGCCGGCCGTCGCTTCGCTCGAAGAGTTCGTCTTCTTCCGCGATCGCTACCCGTTGGGGGACGCGAACGAGACGGCGTTCATTTTCCTAAGCGACGCCACGATTCGCCGCTGGTGCAGTCCGCGTTGGCGGATCGCCGATTCGCGCCGCATTCGCGACCTAGCGGTGCTCGCCGAATTGCAGGCCGCCAACTTGCCGAAACTGGCGACCGGAGCCGCCGTCGCCGGTCCGATCCGGACCGATATGCGGCTCTCGACGTCAGGCGAAGTCCGCCTGTCACCCGACGGCGTCTCGTCCGACGCGGTCGGTTCGCTCAACTTCATGACGCCGATCGTCGAACTGCCGATTGAACTCGTCACCAAGGCCGAGGCGACGGCCTACACGCAATGGCGCGACGGCTATCAACGGAACTTTAGCTGGGCATTCGATCCAATCGGTCTGCGGCTCACCGTCGTCGACGACAAGCTCGCCGCCGATCTGACCGTCATGCCGTTGATCGACAACACGAGCTATCGAGAGTTCATCGCCGTTTCGCAAGGCGTGAAGTTGAAGCCGACCTCGGGCGATCCGCACGAGACATTGCTGCATGCGATCTTGGCGCTCAACAAAGATTCGGAACAAGTCAAACAACTCTCCGGCATGGCTTCGTTCTTCGCCCCGCAGTTGAAGGTCGACATATTGGGCTGGGTCGGCGAGTCGATCGGCATCTATGTCGACGATGATCCGATCTGGAACGAGGTTTACAAGGCGGTCAGCGAATCTTGGCAGGCCGGCGAGTCGGAATCGCAAACGCGAGACAAGATCCTCGAGCGGACCGGCCTGCGTTTGCCGATCGCCGTGGCGATTGAAGTCTCGAGTGCCTTCAAAGCGACGGCTTTCCTAGCAGGGGTGCGCGGCTTCATCGATCAAACCGGCCCCGGCATGATTGCCTGGGAGACCAAGCAGCACGGCGAGTTGCCGTATGTCAAAATCTCGCCGACGGCCGCCGCCGTTCGACCCGGCGATCCGACGAGCAAGCTGGCCGTCTATTACTCGCTGACCGCCGAGGCGCTGACGATCTCGCTTAACGAGCAGGTGATTCAACGTTCGCTCGATCGTTACGCCAAGCGGTCCGCCGCCGCCAAAGAGGCGACGCCCGAGAAACCAAAGCCGGACGTCGCGACGGCTGACGCTTCACCCTGGCTGGGTGAAAATCTCTGCTTCGACGTCAATGCGAAGGCGGCGCAAATGATCGGCACGCTATTCAACAACGAATACCAAACGCAGATGCAACGCTTGGCCTGGAGCAATCTGCCGATCCTGAACGAGTGGCAGCAGATGTTCCCCAATCAAGACCCGGCCGAGTTGCACGAGCGTCTCTGGGGCGTGAAGCTCGTTTGCCCCGGCGGCGGCAAGTACGTCTGGAACGAATCGCGGCAAACGATCGAGTCGACCGTCTACGGTTCGCCCGACGATCCGAAACTCGGCACGACGGGCCCGTCGCAACTCACCGACTTTACCCGCGGCCGCTACGGGCTGACGTTCGAAGAAAACGGCCTTCGAGCACGGGCAGAGATGCTGCGTAAAAAATAGTTCGCGGCGGCGACGGTAGATCATCGCGCAGGGTTGCGATAAACTACCCGGCATGAACACGCCCGCCTCGCCCGATAACACACCTCTGCCGCGCAGTCCCGAGTTGATGTCGGCCGACGACACCGCCCTGCTCGTCGTAGACGTGCAGGGGAAACTCGTCACGCTGATTCCCGGTCACAAACGGCTCGTCTGGAACATTCGCCGCCTCATCGACGGGGCCGATGCACTCGGCGTTGCGAAGGGGGCGACCGAGCAGTATCCGCAAGGGCTCGGCCCGACGGTGCCTGAGTTGGCCGGCAAGTTCACGTCGATTCCGGCCAAGACGGCGTTCAGTTGCGGCGAGTGCGGCGGCCTGTTCCGCGGCTGGAGCGAGCGCGGCATTCGCAAGGTGCTGCTGGCCGGCATCGAGGCGCATGTCTGCGTTCAGCAGACGGCCTTCGATCTGATGATGCACGGCTTCCGGGTCTACCTGGCCGTCGACGCCCTTGGATCGCGGGCCGACGTCGATTATCAAACCGCCCTGCGGCGGATGGACTCGGCCGGCGCGACGTTGACGACCGTCGAGTCGGCGTTGTTCGAATGGTGCGGTCGCAGCGGCACGCCGCAGTTCAAACAGATCAGCGCCTTGGTGAAAGAAACCGCGCCCGAATAAACCACAATCCGCCATCGCAGAAAGTATTCGACATGACCGACTTCGTCGCCCCGCCGCTCAATCCGCCCGTTCGCTTGCTGCTCGGTCCCGGTCCCAGCGAGATTCATCCCCGCGTGCTCCGCGCTCTGTCGGCCAACACGGTCGGTCACTTGGACCCGTACTATCTCACGTTGATGAGCGACATGCAGCAGATGCTGCGGTGCCTCTTCCGGACGCAGAACCCGATGACGATGGCGATCAGCGCCACCGGGTCGGCCGGCATGGAGAGCACGGTCGTCAACCTGATTGAGCCGGGCGATTCGATGGTCGTCTGCGTTAACGGCGTTTTTGGGGAGCGGATGTTCGACGTCGCCGGGCGAGCCGGCGCGAACGTCACGCGCGTCGATCGTCCCTGGGGCGATATTTTTGAGCCGAGCCATCTGAAAGAAGCGCTCGCCAAGAAGCCGAAGGTCGTCGGCATCGTGTTGGCCGAAACGTCGACCGGGGCGCTGCAACCGTTGGAAGAGATCTCGAAGCTGGTGCACGAAGCCGGCGCGCTGCTGCTCGTCGATGCCGTCACCGCGCTCGGCGGCGTGCCGGTCGAGGTCGACAAGCTCGATATCGACGCGATCTATTCCGGCAGTCAGAAGTGCCTCAGCTGTCCGCCGGGCCTGGCGCCAGCTTCGTTCAGCGAGCGGGCCTTGCAGGTCGTCCTGAATCGGAAGACCAAGGTGCAGAGTTGGTACCTCGACGTCTCGATGCTCGCCAAGTACTGGGGCCAAGAGCGGGTCTATCATCACACCGGCCCGATTAACATGAGCTACGGCCTGTACGAAGCACTGCGGATCGTGTTGGAAGAAGGCCAAGAAGCCTCCTTCGCGCGACACCTGCTGAATCACAAAGCATTGAAGGCCGGCCTAGCCGCGATCGGCATCAAATACGCCGCTCGCGAAGGACACCAACTGCCGATGCTCAATGCCGTGACGATCCCGGACGGCGTCGACGACGCCAAGGTCCGCGGGGCGCTGCTCAATCGGTTTGGGATCGAAATCGGCGGCGGACTCGGGGCGTTCAAGGGGAAGGTCTGGCGAATCGGCCTGATGGGCCACGGTTCGCGACAGGCGAACGTTTTGACCTTCCTCGGAGCCCTCGAACAACTGCTCGCCGAACAGGGCTACAAGTTCGAACACGGGGCCTCGACGGCCGCCGCGAACGAGTCCTACCTGAGCCACAAAGCGTGATGAAATAAGGGCTTACCAACGCCGCATCCGAGCCAGCGTTTTTGCTTGCGAGCACCTGCGGGCACTGCTATCCTGACGCACGCTATCACAGGAGTCTGCGTCACAAGGAGGTGCGGCCATGCTGGTTCTTACACGTCGCGTCGGCGAGAGCATTCGGGTCGGAAACGACATCGTCGTCACACTGGTTCAGATGGCCCCGGGCAAAGTCCGCATCGGCATCCAAGCGCCGGATCAAACCCTGATTCTGCGCGAAGAGCTCGTCGACCCGTGCCCGGCGGCTCCCGCGATCGGCCTCTCGCCCGCTCCTGGCATCGACGCCCCGACGGTCGTCCGCGGATCGTAGTCGTCGGCTACTTTTGTTTCACCGTCGTCGGCTTGGCGGCCGAGGCATCGTCGTCGCCGGCCTTCGGCTTTTCGAGCTCTGCGACGATCACCAGTTGAGCCCCGCGGACGTCGAGTTGTTGCGGGCCGTCGCGACCTTCGAGCGAACCGTGATCGGCGACGTACCGAACGAGCGACTCGATTTTATTGTCGGCAAGCATCTCGCCCTTCGCTTCGCTTCCCGGCGCTCGTCCCCACACGACCCGCGATCCGTCGTTCGTGAGCAACTCGAAGCCGGGAGTCGAACTCGTTGCCGTCGACGACTCTTGCGGCGCGATCTTGGCCAAGTTCAGCTTCGCCCACACCGGGTGCAAGGCGACGGCCACCTTGGCTCCTTCCAAGATTCGCGCATCGGGCCATTTCAAGCCGACGCGGCCGACTTCGGCCGGGACAAACCCGCCGAGTCGCGGATAGCTCGCCGCCTTCTTCGGCTCGTCTAAAAAGTCGCGGCTCGGCAGCAGCGTGCCGACGATGTCGACCGCGTAGAGTCCCCGCTTACCGTTGTTCGGCGGCAGTTCGACCATGCAGACCGGCCGTCGATAATCGACGTCGATTTCTAAACCGCCGGTCAAGGTGCGGACGCGACGGACCTCGGCGATCCAAGGATGAAACGCCAGCGCCTTCGCGACCCGTTCAGCCAACGTCGGATCAAGGGCCGACAGCGGCGGGTCGAGGCTCGCATCGCGCAAGGCTTCGGCGATCACGTCGGTCGTAATCCACTCGGGAATCGGCGTGATGCGAATGTCGGAGAGCGCGATCTTATAATGCCCTTCGGCTTCGATCCGCGCCTGTTGCCGCGACCAGGCCCAGTAAGTCCCGCCGACGATGACGCCGGCGATCGTTAGCAACGGTGCCGCTCGGCGCAAGAGACCGCCTAGCGGTAAGCCCGGAGGTTGCGGAGAAACCGACTTCGCCATGATTCGCTTCCTTGCCTGTGCGAATCGCCGCATCCTGCGACGATCAACCGCCGATTTGCCCGAACGGGCAAATCATCTATGGAGCCAGACTCTTACCAAACCTGCAGTTCCATTTCCAATTCGACGCCGAGCCGATCTTTCACTTGAGCCCGAATGTGCTCGACCAACTGCACGACGTCGCGGCTCGTCGCCTTGTCGTCGGTGACGATGAAGTTGGCATGACGGTCGCAAACCTCAGCCCCGCCGACGCGCGCGTTCTTCAAACCCGCTTGCTCGATCAAGGCACCGGCGCTCATGCCGCGCGGGTTCTTAAAGATGCAGCCCGTCGGCTGATGGCCGAGCGGCAAAGTCGATTTTTTCACGATCCATTGTTTTTGCATTCGCTTGGTCAGTTCGACCGGATCGTCGTGCTCGAGGGCGAACTCGGCGTCGAGGATCAGCAGTTCGTCCAGGCTGCTTTCGCGATAGGCGAAGACGAGTTCTTCGCGCTTGCGAGTCAGGATCTCGCCGGCCGCGGTCATCACCGTTGCGGCCGCCGTCCATTGGCCGATATCGCCGCTACGGCTTCCGGCGTTACCGCGCAGCGCTCCGCCGACGGTGCCGGGAATGCCGACGAGCGTCTCCAAGCCGGCCAAGCCTTCGCGGGCCGAAGTCGACACGACGTGCCCGAGCTTCGCGCCGCCGCCGGCGATGATGCTCGTGCCGCGGACTTCGATCTGGCCGAAGCACGGCGCGCCGAGATGCAGCACCACGCCTTTGACGCCGGCTTCGCCGACGAGCACGTTCGAACCGCCGCCGAGTACCCGCAACGGCAGGCCTTCCGCTTTGGCGCGTTGAACCAACGTTTGCAACTCGTCGCGCGTCGTCGGTTCCGCAAAGTACTCAGCCGGTCCGCCGAGACGAAACCACGTGAAGGGGGCGAGCGATTCTTGTTGTCGCACGCAATGTTCGAAGCCGCTGACGAACGCCATGATGCCGCTTTCGCACTGAGGGAACGATGCCGACC
>CAMCTH010000022.1 GCA_945877965.1 Planctomicrobium piriforme
GCCAGCTTGTCGACGACGGTCGGCAGCGGTGGGAGCGTGTTGATCAATTCGCCGTCTGCCAACGTCCACACGCGAACGGCACGATCGTTGCCGATCGTCGCCAAGTACGCGCCGTCGCTGGAAATCGTCATGGCATTCGCCGTTTTCACTTGGCTCGACCACGATTTCGACACTTTACCATCGGCGTAGTTTCGCAACTCGACGAGGCCGTCGCGGTAGAGGATGACCAAGGTTCGGCCCGCATCGCAAAAGCCCAGTCCGCGAACGTCCAACTTGCGCTCGTTCGGCCAAGTACGCAGCGGCTCGGAAAAAACGGAGCTCGACTCTCCGGCGGCGGGCAGGTCGTAAATCAGAAAATCATCCGTCGGTGACGCGGCGACGAACGTCTCTTCGTCGGGTGCGAAGGCGACGGCGGTCATCGATCCCTTGCTCTTGCGATAGCGCTGAAAATACCGCGGCGACGGCTGGAGATACATGAAACCGACGTAACCGAAGTAAGTGCCATATAAATAGCGACCGGCGTCGGGCGTAAACGCTTGCGCCGCCGGGTGCCAATAGGGAGCGCCGTGAGACACGAGACCGAGTTTCTCCACGGTGCCGATTTGCGGATCGGCGACGGCCGCAACTCCATCCAAATCGCCGATCACCACGCGACCGTCCGCCCGAACATAAGCCGACAGGATCGAATTGACCGGATAGTCGATGATGGTTGCCTGCTCGCCCGACGCAAAGTCGGCGGCCGCCCAAGCGCGCCGACATGCCAAGCGATCGGAAGAGCCCCACACTTCTTCGATATCGGCTTCGGCGTCGGTAAATTCGGTAAACAGCCGGGAGGCGGTCTCGCGATCGCCGTTGAAGCATGCCCAGAGGCAGTACTTCTGCTTGATGCGTGACGACTCGGGAAACTGCCGTACCCAATCTTCGAAGCTGATGCGGATCTTCGACCATTGCAGGTTGAGCTTGTACATCGGCTCGTCGACCGGCCGATTGCGCCAGCCGGATAGCATGGCGGCGAACAAGGCATCGCCGTAGCGCTCCTTCGTACGTTCATGGATAAGATCAAAAAACTCGCGCAACCGTTGACTGCGGACTTGCGGCGTTTCGTCTTCGTATTTCTGCGTGTAGTAACGGTACGCTTGATCGAGCGCGGGCTGGCTCCAACCGCAGTGTTGGAGAATTCGTTCGACATAATCATCGACCAATTCAGGCGACCATTTGGCCCAGTGCGCCAGCGCCAACGTCGTCCGATAGGCGTCGACGATGGTGGGGTCCTCGCGCTCCACTTCGAACAGCATCTCCAACGCACGGCGGCGAATCTCGTCGATCTCCGGGCCGTTCTTTTGAGAGTCGAGATTCTCCAGTTGCTCGGAGAGCGACACGATTAGGTTGGCCGTCGTCAACCGGGCCGGAATCGATCGCGGCACCGCGGCGAGCCAGGCTTCACTGAGATCGAGGTATTGTCGAGACTCGGCCTCGGTGAGCCTATTCGAGGGATAGTTGTGCGTGACCAATCGACGCGTGGAGACGATTTTGTAGTGCCCCGAAGGAAACATCGCCCCTGCTTTCAAGTACCGCGTCGTCCAGCGTTCGAGTTCGTCGAACCGCTTCTCCATGAGCAGCGCACGGAATTTTTGCGCCACGAGATCGCGTTGCCGTTCCTCGGGCAACTTGGAATCAGGCTCCCAATCGACGATGCGGCCTTCGTCGGGTGGCGAGTTCGGGATGAGCACGGCGGGAGGGTTGAATTTGCGCGTGCGGATAGCGAACATCTCCCCCGCTTTGCAGTTACGAAGGTAGACGAAATGCGGCGTCGGCAGGAACGACCGTGCGTCGGGTAAATCGACGGCGTCGATCAGTCGCCAACCTTCTGCAAAAAACTTCCGGCCGTCCCACACTTCGCCCGACCATGCGGGATCGGTGCGACCGTCGGATTGCCAGGAGGCCGCAACGACGACGGGGCCGTCGGCGACGATTTCTAACTCGATGCGGCCTCCTCGGACGTCGTCCGACGGTTTGCCGATCGGCCGGGAGACGATCGTTGCACCCCGAAACGATTCCGGCACCGGACCGAAGAACAGTTCATCGGCCCGATACGCCTTGAGCGGGCGAGCGCAGCCGACCTTCACCTGCTGGGGCAACGGAACTTCAACGACCGCCGGCGCTTTCGGTGGCTGTTGCGCCGATGCCGTTGCCGCTCCTAACATGAGCGACATGATCGCGAGGCATATTCTTACAAGCGACGTTCTGCGATCCATGTTCGTCGGCATTGATAGGTTTTCTCCCTCGAGGGTTACTCGGTCGGCAGCTTCCAATATCGGACCGACATATCGCGCGACGCGCTCATGAGTGATTCGCCGTCGGGAAGGAACTGCAGCGCGCTGATGGGGCCTTTGTGGCCGACGTACGTTTTGACGAGTTGCTTGGTGCTCAAGTCGAATAGGTGAACGGCGTTCGGTCGGCTACCGCGTGATGCTTCGCCGGCCGCGAGCAGGCGGCCGTTCGGGGAGAAGGTGAGCGATTCAATGACGAGCGGCAGCTTCGGCAACTCGGCGATCAGTTCGCCCGATGGAACTCCCCAGACGCGGATCACCTGCTTGTCGGCGACGGTCGCGATCAAGCCGCCGCCGGCGGACGCGGTCATCGCGCGGGCATCGCTCTCGGGATGCGCTTTCCACGACTTGATCTCCGCCCCGTCGTCGTACTTGCGCACTTCGACCGTGCCGTCACGGGTCAACGCGGCGAACGACCGCCCTTCGTCGAGGACTTCGAGCCCGCGAACTTCGGAGCCGCGCGTGATGGGGAACTCGCGTACCGGCGCGTTCCGCTGATAGGCTTCGAGCGACGTCGGCGGTGCTTCGTAAACAACGAACTTTTTCGTTCCGGCGGCGATGATCACGCTCGTCTGGTCAGGGGCGAAAGCCGCGGCGGTCACGGCATCGTCGCCGGTCGGCCGATAAACGTAACGATGAAAGACCTTCGTGCGGAGGTCGAACATGCCGCACGAACCGTAGTACGCGCCGTATAGATAACGCCGACCGTCGATCGAAAAACGATGCGCGCCGAGGGTGTAATACGGTGCTTGATACGTGCTAACGGGAAACTGCTCTTTGCGACCGCCGGCGGGATCGAGCACGGCGATCGCCCCGACGGCGTCGACGAGGAACACGCGACCGTCGTCGCGAACGGCGGCCGACAGGATCGGCTGGATTGGATACTCCAGCAGTTTGGTCTGCTCGCCGGTCGCGAAATCGTCGGCGGCCCAAACGCGCTTGCTCGCCAGTCGCTCGCGATCGCCCCAAAGCTCTTCGACGTCGGCCTCGGCATCGGTGAACGTTGCGAACATTCGCGCGGCCGTGGGGCGGTCGCCGCTGATGCAGGCGTACAAGCAAAACTGTTGCTTGATGCGGGGCGAATCGGGAAACAGCTTCAGCCAATCTTCGAAGCTCGCTTTGACTCGCGGCCAAGTGAGACCGTAGTTGCGCATCGGCCAATCGATCATCGTGTGTCGCCAGTTGGCCAGCATGGCGGCCAACAACGCGTCGCCGTAGCGATCACGAGTTTTCTCCGCGACGAGCTCGAAGAACTTTTGGAGCCGCGCGTTGCGCGTTGCGGCCCGACCGTCGCCTCGCGGTCGTGTGTAGAGATTATACGCTCGATCCAGGGCGGATACGCTCCAGCCGCAGTTCGCGAGAATCCGATCGACGTACACGTCGACGAGTTCTTCGGACCAATTCGCCCAACCGGCCAAGACCAAGATCGAACGATACGCGTCGACGATCGTCGGGTCGGCCTGTTCGACTTCGTAGAGTAACTCTAAAGCGCGGCGACGATACTCGTCGATGTCTCCGCCGTGCCGATCGGAGTCTTCGTCGTCGAGCGCTTCTGAGTGCGAGATCATCGCATCGGCCGTCGTCAGTCGTGCGGCGATCGACGTCGGAATCGCTTGCAGCCAGGCGTCGCTCAGGTCGAGAAAATGCTTGGATTGTGCGACGGTCAACGGGTTACGGCGGAAATCGTATCCGGTGAGTCGGCGGGTCGACACGATCTTGTAATGGCCCGAGGGGAACATGGCCGACGTTTTCAAATAGCGGGTCGTCCAGGCCTCTAGATCGTCGAACCGTTTTTCGATGAGCAGCGCGCGAAACTTTTGTGCGACGAGATCGCGTTGCACTTCTTCGGGCAACTTGGCGTTCGGCTCCCAAACGACGATGCCGTCGGCGAGCGTCGCGTCGGCCGGGACGACGACCCACGGCGGGTTGTACTTGCGCGTGCGAATGGCGAACTTCTCGCCCGCCTTGCAGACGCGGCGGTAGAAGAAATAGAGATGCGGTTGGAGCGTCTTCGGGTTCACCACATCGGCGGCGTCGACGAGTCGCCAACCTTCGGCCTGAAACTTTTGCGCGTCCCAGAGTTGTTCCTTCCAGGCGTCCTCGACGCGACCGTCGTACTGGAACGACGCGGCGACGACGAGCGGGCCGTCGGCCAGGACTTCGATTTCGATCCGACCGCCGGCGACGCTCTCGTTCCACTTCTTGAACGGGCGGATGAGAATCGTCGCGCCGACCAGCGACTTGGCGGGCGGGCCGACGAAGTACTCGTCGATCCGAAACGACTCGACCGGATGCGCGGCCGTCACCTTGACGTTCTGCGGCGCCGGCGCGGCGACGGTCTGCGGCGGTGCGGAAGCGACGGGCTTGGCCGGTGCGGCGGGCGGGGCCGGCGGGTCGGCGGCCGGGATGCGGTCGACCGCGAGGCCGACGCTGAGCGCAACGACGAGTAAGAACCGTTGCCGCGCACGCCGCGGCAGTGAACTTCGTTGCATCAACATGCCAGATCTCCGCATGGCCGGGGCGAGACGTTCCTGCGCTCGGTTATCGAATGCGGCAGAACGCGGGTCAAGTAACTCGACGCACACGGTGACGGCGGGCGCGGTTATCAGCCCGTTTCGCAGGGCAAATACATCGGGTAAACTGGTCGGTCTTGTTGGTCTGACCACGCGACGGACGCGCGGGGCGGGCCCCGCGACTAAACGAATACGCACGCATTTACTGATCACTGGCAATCGGCCACTGACAACTTTTTTTCGGGAGCATCGCATGTCTAAAACGCTCAATATCGGCATGATCGGCTACGGCTTCATGGGCCGGGCTCACTCGAACGCTTACGCCAACGTCAATCACTACTTCGATCTGCCGCAGAAGGTCGTGCTCAAGGCGGTGTGTGCGCGCGATCGTGAGAAGGCGCAGGCCTTTGCCGACAAGTGGGGTTACGAGAGCGTCGAGACCGACTGGAAGAAACTGCTCGAACGGAAGGACATCGACGCGGTCGATATCTGCACGCCGAACAACTTACACAAAGAGATCGCCATCGCCGCCGCGAAGGCCGGCAAGATGATCCTCTGCGAGAAGCCGCTGGCGATGAACGTCGCGGAAGGCGAGGAGATGTGCGAGGCCGTCGAGAAGGCCGGCGTGCCGAACATCGTGTGGTACAACTATCGCCGCATCCCGGCCGTGTCGTTCGCCAAGCAGTTGATCGACGAAGGGAAGCTCGGCCGCGTGTTTCATTACCGCGCGAACTTTTTGCAAGACTGGACGATTAGCGCCGACCTGCCGCAAGGGGGCGCGGGCCTGTGGCGGCTCGATGCCGCGGCGGCCGGCAGCGGCGTGACCGGCGATTTGCTCGCGCATTGCATCGACACGGCGATCTGGCTCAATGGCAAGATCAACGACGTCACGGCCATGACCGAGACGTTCATCAAGGAACGCACACATACGGCGACCGGCAAGGTTGAGAAGGTAACGATCGACGATGCGTGTTTGTTCCTCTGCCGCTTCGCGAACGGTTCGCTCGCGCAGTTCGAAAGCACCCGCTATGCCCGCGGGCACAAGGCCCTCTACACGTTCGAGATCAACGGCGAGCACGCCTCGATCAAGTGGGACCTGCACGACCTGCACCGGCTGCAGTACTTCGATCACCGCGACCAAGGAAACCTCCGCGGCTGGCGGTCGATCCACGTCACCGACGGCGACCATCCGTACATGAGCAAATGGTGGGTGCCGGGCTTGTCGATCGGCTACGAATGCGGCTTCGTCCACCAAGTGGCCGACTTCGTCGAAGGAATCGCGAGCGGCAAACCGGCCGGCCCGACTTTCCGCGACGCGCTGGAAACGCAAAAGGTGTGCGACGCGGTGCTGAACAGTGCCAAGAGTGGAGCTTGGACGAAGGTGTAATCCCGGAAATCAAGCCCGTGCTCGACTTCGTCACCGCTCTCTTCATTCTTGCCATTGTCACGGTTGTGTGGCGCGGTTTCGTCACGCCTCGACTCACGGCACGTCGTATTTCGCGCCGTCGCATCGAATGGCCGCGAAACGAGTTGGAACGAGCCTTAACGGTGATTGGAACGTTCGACGAAGCTCAAAGTAGATTCGAGCAATTATTTCTGAAATCGGAGTTAACCGTCTTCGGCGATGCTGAACTCAAGCGACCGACGACGATTTCAGCCGACTTCGACACAACGCTTCTCGATAGCATGCAAAGTCCACAAGCGACTTCGGGGAATTCGATTGCGCTGGGACCATTCGTTTGGTGTTTTTCTGCTCCAGATCGAGCGGTCGAATTTGGAGGGACGATTCTCGGTGCGGTAGCGAAGCAGGGCAGTTTCGCGATTCCGAGTACAGAACTGCTCGAATTCTCAAGAGACAATTCCGCTACTCTCATGTTAAATCCGTTCTTAGAGTTTGGCTATCACATCGATTTATCGGAGATCGATCGGATGCTCAGTCCAAAGTGACGTGATCTATTGTTGATCCGCGGAGTCGAGCCCCGCGGCTAAATGTTCAGAGGCGAACGTCGCGACAGCAGCCGCTTGACCGTCATCATCGTTACAGATTCGCTCAATCGGGGCGGCGTCGGCGGTCGATCACTTCTGGAGGACGGCAGGATCCGTACTCGGAGGTGGGTGATGCGACGTGTCATGTGGGCGGCGGCGGTGCTGGGGTTGCTTTCGACGCCGGCATTCGTGCAGGCTCAAGAACGGTTCGGGCACGCTTACTCCGAGGGCTTCATGGGTCCGCGCGGCTACGGCGCTCCGCAGGGAGGCGTTCCCCCCGGCTTCAGCAACTTCGGACTTCGCTTGCGCGGCGGCTTCGGTCGCAACGGCTACGCGCCGCTCTGGGGACCCGTCTGGGGACCCGAGGCGTTCATGCCGGCTGCCGGTAGAGATGGGGACGTCCGCCACTATCAATCGTACGGCGACCCGGTCACGTACTCGCAGCCTGCCCGCGCGGCCGAGAGCGACGTCGGGCATCCGACTCCGCCGACCCCGTCGACTCAGGTAGCGCCGCCTTCGAAAGAAGTGCCGGCACCGAAGGCCGAGTCGTTGTTGAAAGACGTCCCGGCAATCCCCGATGTCCCGACGAGCGAGTCGCCTGCCGATGCGTTGCCGAAGTTGAAATAACTCCGGCGACGAGCCGCGCGGCCGAACGCGCGAGCTCGAAGCACCTCTGCCCCCGATAGTGCGCGCGATGGCGCCGATTCGCCAACGCGGCAGTGTCGCGTTACGTCGGCGCTATGAGCCTTTGTGGGGGTTCCGCGCGAAATGGGTGCCAATTCGGCGACTGCCGTAACGTCGCCGCGCGGGATCCGCCTAGAATTAGGGATGAAGCATACCCACGCACACATTGAGGTGACTTATGAGATTTTCTCTACTCGCAGCGGCGGCAGTCGGAGCGGCGTTGATACTCGGCGCGACGAATGAATCGCAGGCTCAGATCCGCTTCGGCATCGGGATCGGCAGCGGCGGCTACGGCGGGTTCGGGCCCGGTTATGGCGGTTTCGGTCCCGGCTATGGTGGCATGTACGGACCGGGCTACGGCGGCTTCAATCCCGGCTACAACCCGTACAGCTACGGTCGATCGAACAACTATTATCGCGGCAACAACTACGGGAACTACAACAACAACTACGGCAACGATTATCAGCGCCGCGTCGTCGTCGTGCAGCCGAAGCGCGAAGGGGACGGCCTGCCGATCAAGGTGTTCAGCTTAGAAGATGCGGGCACGCCGCTCACGTATTCGATCAACGGCACGCCGTACACGATCCAGCCGGGCGAAAGCCAGATGCTCGTCAACGATCGGCAATGGACGATCTCGTTCGATCGAGGCGGCGACTTCGGGACGGCCGAGTATGCGATGTCGCCGGGCCAGTATTGGTTCGAACTGACGAGCGACCGCGGCTGGGAACTCTATCACGACGGCGACGTGAGCAAGTTGCTCAAGCAGTCGGAGTCGTCGCTGAAGAACCCGCTGCCGCCGCGGTAACGATCGTCGAGTAGACACGGCTCACGCAAAGGCGCAGAGGCGCGAAGGAGAAGGACGAGAAGTCTGTTCTCTTCTTTGCGTCTTCGCGCCTTTGCGTGAGCTACTTTCCTTTTTCTGCCTTCGGCTTCAACATCCCTGCAATGCGCGCGTTCTCTTTCTCGAGCGCGACGCCGACGACCGGCAGCGGCGTGAAGTCGTAACGCGTCAGCTTTTCGTCGGCTGGGATCGCACGCCAGCGCAGGTTGCGGAACCAGACGTCGGCACCGTGATCTTGCAAGCGCAGGTTCGCACCTCGGGCTTCTAATTTGCCGCCGCGGATGTTGAGGATCTCGACTTCGCGCTTCCAGCGCGGGTCGGTGTAGTCGAAGTCGATCACCGCCTCGTCGTTCAGCCAGTGCTGAATGACGGTCCCCTGGCAAACGATGCGGGCCGTGTTCCATTCGCCGAACGGCTTGGCTACGCGCTTGCTTGGGGCCATGCAAAAGAAGAGCGACGCGGCGGCTTGGCGCGGGTTCTCGCCATAGGGGCTGAACTCATCGTCGAGCACTTGGTACTCGTACTGCGACGGCCGATAGTAGACGCCGCTGTTGCAACCCTTCGCTACCTTCCAATCGAAGCGGACTTCGAAATCGTTGGGGACCTTGGCGGCTGTGTAGGTGATGTCGCCCCCCTTGGCGGCGCGATAGAGCGTGCCCGCTTCGATCTTCCAATTCCCATTCTGTTTCCAACCGTCGAACGTCGCGCCGTCGAAGAGCAACTGAAAGCCGAGCTTCTGCTCTTCGGCTGAAAGCGGAACCGGTTCCGCCGCCGTCGCGACGCCATTAAGCAAGAAGAGCAGCGCGAAGGAAGACGACAGACGGACGACGAGCTTCGACATGACAAAAATCTCTCGGGGGGTGCGATGACGAGCGTCACCGTAATCGCCCGCCGGGCGTCATGCAAACAAGTCGAAGGCACGATGAGACCGTGAGTGCGAGGCTACCGCCGAGCCGCAGCAGCGCAAAACCACATCGTGCTTCAACCAGACGGCTCAGCAGGAGCTTCGCCCTCCCGTGCGATGCGAACCGGAAATTGCTTGACCCTGCCGGGGCGACTGCGCGATGATGAGCTGGTCGTATCCCGCCTGCCCGTTCTCCTTCCCTGGGAGCCTGCCATGTCACGCCTGTTGTTTGCGGTGGTTGCATTGGGTCTCGTTGTCTCGCCTCGGATGCTAAGTGCGGCCGAACCGGCGCCGGCGAAGGCAGCTAAGCCGAAACCGGCACAGACGAAGCCCGCCCAGTCCGAGGCCGTCGCCGGGCCGAAAGTCGCCGTCGGTGAGCAAGCGCCGGCCTTCAAAATCAAAGACGCGGCCGGCAAGGAGATCGACCTGGCCGAGCTTTCCGCCAAGGGGCCGGTCCTCGTCCGGCTCACCTGCGGCTGCCTCGGCTGCGATCGCGAGCTCCCCTATTTCCAAGAACTCCATGCCGCTTACAAGGACCAAGGGCTGATCAGCCTGGCCGTGTTCCGCGAGCCCGACGCCAAGGTCGAGGCGTACGTCCAAGAGAAGAAGCTGAACATGCTGTATGCCGTCGATAGCAAAGGCGAGAGCTGGAAAGTCTTTCAGACTAAGACGATGCCGTCGAACTTCTTGATCGCCAAGGGGGGCAAGATCATCAACATCGCGCAAGGCTGCGATCCGTCGGGCCTGCTGGCGACCAAGATTTCCGAGAAGGTGGCGAATCTAGTCGATGGAGAAAAGGTCGATCTGAAGGCTAAGGTCGCCGCCAAGACGCAGGCCGAAACCCCGGCCAAGCCGACGCCCTCGGCCAAGAAATAACCGGGTCGGTTCGGGGGCCGAGAGACTTGGTTTCTCGGCCCCAACCGGCCTGAGTTTTGACCGCCTGGGGGGGCCGAAAAAGTTCAACCCAAACGGCCAAGACTTCCGTAGACGACCCCCTCTTCTATGTGCTACTTTGTTGGGCGGTTGGTTGACGACGCGAACGGTAGTGTCGGTTCCCTCGGAATCTGTCCTCCTCCTTCTCGCCTGAGCCGCCTGGCGGGCCTCCAATTGCGGCCCCTTTCGCTGCGACCCCGGAAGATTGGTATTGGGTCGCCACAAGGAGTTGATCGGTGGGTAAGAGACTTTACGTAGGGAACCTCAGTTACAGCGTCACGAACGACAGCCTGGAACAACTGTTTGCCGAGTTCGGCCAAGTTGTCAGCGCGCAAGTCATTCAAGATCGTGACACGGGCCGCAGCAAAGGCTTCGGCTTCGTCGAAATGGGCGACGACAACGCCGCTCAATCGGCCATCAACGCTCTGAACGACAAAGAGCACGAAGGTCGTCCGCTGACGGTCAACGAAGCCAAGCCGCGTGAAGGCGGTGGTGGCGGCGGCGGCGGCGGTCGTGGCTACGGCGGTGGCGGCGGCGGCGGTGGTCGCGGCTACGGCGGCGGCGGTGGTGGCGGCGGTTACGGCGGCGGTGGCGGCGGCGGCTACGGCCGACGCTAGTCTCGACCGAATCGCAAGATTCAAAAATCGAGCAGCCGGAGGAGTTCTTTCCAGGACCCCTCCGGCTGTTTTTTTATGCGCACGACGATCTCGTGTGCGTGGGCCGTCGTTAATGAACTACTTGCGACCGGCCAGCGGCAGCACTTCGTCGAGGCAATCGACGATGAAGTCGGCATCGTCTTTCGTCAGGCACATCGGCGGCTTCATTCGCAGCACGTTGCCGAACAGCCCCCCTTTGCCGAGCAACAAGCCGCGCTGCCGACAAAGCTCCAGCACGTCGGCCGTCTCGGTGTTGGCCGGCTCTTTGGTCTTCCGATCGCGCACCAGCTCGACGCCCAGCATCAAGCCCATGCCGCGGACCTCGCCGATCAGCGGCTGCCGCGTTTGCAGATCGAGCAGCCGATTCTTGAGATGCTCGCCGACCTTGGCTGCGTTCTCTTGAATGTGCTCGCGGTCAATCACTTCCAGCGTCGCCAGGCCTTGCGTCATCGAGATCGGGTTGCCGCCGTACGTGTTGAAGTGGACGCGATTGGTCGTCGTCTTCGCGATCTCGGCCCGGGTGGTGACGCAACCGAGCGGCGCACCGTTGCCGATCCCCTTGGCCATCGTCACGAAGTCGGGCGTGACGTCCCAATTCTGAAAGCCCCAGAAGTGCGAACCGGTCCGACCGAAGCCGGTCTGCACCTCGTCGGCAATGCAGAGTCCGCCGTACTTGCGCATGATCTCGTACACAATCTGCAAATAACCGGGCGGCGGCGTCACCGCGCCCCCCACGCCCTGAATCGGTTCGGCAATGAACGCGGCCGGCTCGCCCGAGGTTTCGTACTTGATCACGTTCTCGACGTCGTGCGCGCACTTCAACCCGCACGACGGATACTCCAAGCCGTACGGGCAGCGATAACAGTACGGCGCCAGCGCGTGCTTGATGTTGAAGCTCGGGTTGCTCTTGAACTTCCAAGTGCTGTGCGCCGTCAAACCCATCGTCGCCGACGTCCCGCCGTGATAACAATTCCGCAGCGCAATCACCTCCGAGCGCCCCGTAAACTCGCGGGCCATCAGCAGAGCCAACTCGTTCGCTTCGCTGCCGGAGTTCGTGAAGTACGAGACCGACAAGCCGCTGTCGGCCGGCATATGCTCGGCCAGCAACTTACCGAACTGCCCGATCGTCGGGTGCAGGTAGATCGTCGTCGTGTGCTGCAGCTTGCCGACTTGCTCTTGAACCTTCTTGACGATGTCGGGATGACAATGCCCGACCGAGACGGTGACGATCCCCGCAAAGCCGTCGAGGTACCGCGTGCCGCGCTCGTCCCAGAGATACTGCATCTTCCCTTCAACGACGAGCAGCGGATCGCGATAGTAGGTGATGAGCCCCGGCGTGAGATACGTCTTCCGCAGCGCAAGGACTTCGTCCTTCGACGGCCCGCCATAAGCCTCCGGCTTGTGCTCGCAGATTGGGAGTTGCAGATTCTTCGGCGAAGTCGTGGCCATAGCGATCCCGTGAGAGAATTATTGATTGGGTAGTTGCGGCAGCGTCATCAGCACAACGACCATTGCGATCAACATCAATTCAACAATACCGAATCCCAACATATCATGCCTCGTTCTTCGATCTGAATCGGTAGAACATTTTCTCTCGTCGCACCATAAAGCAACTGACGGCGAGCGGCGAGTTTGATTTAACGACGAGCGAAGACGCCTACATCCTCCTGCTTTTTTAAAACCCCTTCACCAGGGATGTTCGAGGAAATGCGAATGTTTTTTGTTAATGTACCGCACGGCCGATGATTTAGACACAGGACCGAGCGGCGAGGCGTTCTTGGCCGCCGTCGTCGTGAGCAAGTTCCGGCGGGTGCCGCTCGATCAGTCCATGTGCTGTGGCCTGCGAGAGAACCGGCCGTCCAATCTGAGGCGGCGACCTCACCCCATTCCGGCTTGGGCTCTGCGCCGACTTGAGGACCGCCTCGTGGCCTGATCCCAACAGATCGGCAACGCATTTCCGACGACGAAACCTCGACACTCACCAACCGTCGAACACGGCAGAATGCGCCACAAGGGAGAGGCTTAATGAACGACGCGTGTTATACTTATCCGCGTTCAAATACTCGTCTCGCCGAGCGTCGTTATGCGCGATTATGTGCTGCTCTACGTCAACGGTCGTCGCTGCGAAGTTCGCGGCGCGGCGGCGTTTCAGCCGTTGTCCGATCTGCTGCGCAACGAGCAGCGACTCGTCGGGACGAAGATCGTCTGCGCCGAAGGAGATTGCGGGTCGTGTACCGTCCTGCTCGGCCGACCGCGCGACGGCAAGCTCGACTATCGCCCCGTGACTTCCTGCATCCAATACGTCGCCCAACTCGACGGCGCGCACGTCGTCACGGTCGAAGGGCTAAGCGAACCGGGCAAGTTGAATCCGGTGCAAGAATCGTTCGTCGCGAACCATGGCGCCCAGTGCGGATTCTGCACGCCGGGATTCATGGCGTCGCTCGCCGGGTTGTACGAAACAAACTGCGAGCCGTCGCGGCAAGACGTGACCCGTGCCTTGGTCGGCAATCTTTGTCGCTGCACGGGCTACGATTCGATTTTGGCCTCGGTCGCGCAAGTCGACGGCTCGAAGTGGCAACGCTTGGTCGAACGATACCCGGAGACGAAGCTCGTCGCGGAGTTGACTGAAGCCGCGCAGGAATCGGTGACCGTCGTCGACGAAGGACGGCAAATTTTGAAGCCCGCGTCGCTTGCCGAGGCCGTTCGCATGCGAGCGACCTATGCCGACGCCACGATCCTCGCCGGCGGAACCGATCTCGGCGTCGTCTGGAATAAAGGGAAGCGTGAGATCGGCACGCTGCTCTGTTTGGGCGAGATCCCGGAGTTGCGCGAACAGACGGTCGCGGCAGGCATCTGGACGATCGGAGCCGGCGTTACGCTGGCCGACGTGGAGCGAACCGCCGTCACCATACTGCCGCAGTTCGCCGCACTGCTCGAACGTTTCGGCTCGCCGCCGATCAAGAACGCCGGGACGCTCGGCGGCAACATTGCGAACGGCTCGCCGATTGGCGACTCAATGCCGGGTCTGTTCGTGCTCAACGCCGAGGTCGAACTTGTCGGCCCCGCCGGTGCGCGACGTGTGAACCTCAACGATTTCTACACCGCGTATCGCAAGAACGTGATACTGCCCGACGAACTGATCGCCCGCGTCGTCGTCCCGCTGCCGACCGCCGCCGAACGTTTCGCCTGCCACAAGATTTCCAAACGCCGCGACTTGGATATCTCGACGTTCGCCGCCGCGATTCTCGTACAAATGAACGGCGATAAAGTGACCGCGGCCCGCATCGCTTACGGCGGCGTCGCGGCGACGATCGTCCGCTTGCCCGCCGCCGAAGCCGCCCTCGTCGGCAAACCGCTCGACGACGCAACGCTCCGCGCCGCCGGCGCAGCTGCCCGCGCCGCCGTCACGCCGATCTCCGACGTCCGCGGCTCCGCCGAGTATCGCGGTCTACTCGCCGAAAACGTCCTACTCAAACTCGCCCGCGAACTCCGCGCCCCGCAGCTCGCCGCTTCGTCGAACGGCGCAGCCCATTAACCCTTCGAGTATGCGTCGATCATGAACAGCGTCGGGCAAAACATTCCGCACGACTCGGCGGCCGCGCACGTGGCGGGGACGTCGCCGTTTATCGACGATTTGCCGCCGGCGTTCGGCGAATTGCTGGTCGACGTCGTCGGCAGTCCCGTCGCGTATGGCAAGTTGCGCGGCATCGATCTCGCGGCGGCTCGAGCCGTGCCGGGGATCGTCGGAGCGTTCATCGCGCAAGACGTACCGGGGCACAACGATTACGGGCCGATCGTCAAGGATGATCGCGCATTAGCCGACGGCACGGTCCGCCACATCGGCGAGCCGGTCGTGCTGCTGGTCGGCGAGAATCGTGCTGCGATTGCCGCGGCGAAGAAACTAGTAAAGCTCGACATCGAGCCGCTGCCGCCGGTCTTCTCGATCGATGCGGCCCGCGCAGCCGGCAGTTTCTTAGGGCTTGAGCGGGTGATCGCGTGCGGCAACGTCGAGGCGGCTCTTGCTTCGGCCGAGCACACGCTGAGCGGCGTGCTGACGATCGGCGGCCAAGAGCATTTTTACTTTGAAACGCAATCGGCCGTCGTGCAGCCCGAGGAACGCGACGGACTCGTCGTCTATTCGTCGACGCAGCATACGACCGAAGTACAGTCGGTCGTCGCCGAAGTTTGCGGCCTACCGTTCCACCGCGTCACCAGCATCTGTCGGCGGATGGGGGGAGCGTTCGGCGGTAAAGAGACGCAGGCGGCGCAGCCCGCTTGTTTGGCGGCACTCGCCGTGCGGCTCACCGGTCGACCGGCGCGATTCGTGCTCGGTCGCGACGACGACATGGCGATCACCGGCAAGCGGCACCCATTCAAATCGTGGTACACCGTCGGTTTCGCAAGCGACGGTCGGATCACGGCCTTGAAGGTCGATCATTTTTCCGACGGCGGCTGCTCGACCGATCTCTCGCCGTCGGTTCTCGAACGGGCGATGCTGCATACCGACAACGGTTATTTTCTCCCCAACGCGCGAATCACCGGTCGCGTTTGCCGCACGAACTTTCCATCGAACACGGCCTTCCGCGGTTTCGGCGGTCCGCAAGGCGTCGCGGTGATCGAAAACGTGATGGAAGAGATCGCCCAAACGCTCGGCCTCGATCCGCTCGAAGTCCGGCGCCGTAATTTGTACGACGGTCCGGGCTGCGATACGGCGCCGTACGGTCAGATCGTCCGCAACAACGTGTTGCCGAAACTTGTCGAGCAGTTGCAAGCGACGTCGGAGTACGATCGTCGCCGTCGCGAAATCACGGCCGCGAACGAAGCCGCGCTTCGCACCGACGGCGCAATGTTGCGCGGTCTCGCCATGACGACGGTCAAGTTCGGCATTTCGTTTACGAAGCGGACGCTCAACCAAGCCAACGCGCTGGTGAACATCTATCTCGACGGCACGGTGCTCATCGGCACCGGCGGCACGGAGATGGGGCAAGGGCTGAACACGCGGATGCGGCAATTGGCGGCCGACGAACTCGGCATCGGCTACGACCAGATCTTCGTCGGACCCACGAACACGGACCGCAACAACAACACGTCGCCGACCGCGGCCTCGAGCGGTACCGACTTGAACGGCGCCGCGGTCCTCGATGCGTGCAGTCGTTTGAAACAACGGCTCGCGACGTTCGCCGCCGGTTTGTTCGCCGATGCGCCCGGCGGCGTCCCTTCGTTGGCCGAGGACGTGCTCTTCGCCGACGGTTTTGCATTTGATCGCCGCAATCCGCTGCGACGCATCGCTTGGAAAGAGCTGATCCCGAATGCCTATTTCGAGCGCGTGAATCTCGGCGAGCGCGGGTTCTACACCACGCCGGGCGTCGATTTCAATCGCGAGACGGGGCGCGGCCAGCCGTTCTTTTATTTCACCAACGGCGCGGCGGTCGCCGAAGTTTCGATCGATCGACTCACCGGCGAACTCAGCGTGCCGCGCGTCGACCTGCTGATGGACATCGGCGTGTCTATCAATCCAGGCATTGATCGCGGCCAGGTCATCGGCGGTTTTGTTCAGGGGATGGGCTGGGTGACGACCGAGGAGTTGAAGTACGATGCCGTCGGGCGGTTGCTCTCGCACTCGCCGAC